>NZ_JBVJCD010000004.1:55339-81440 GCF_055588985.1 Streptomyces sp. NPDC041970 | reverse complement strand
ACGTGGGGGGGGGGGGGGGGGGGGGGGGGGGGGGGGGGGGGGAGAGGGGGGGGGGGGGGGGAGGGGGGGGGGGGGGGGGAGGGGGGACAGGAACCCCCCCCCCCCCCCCCCCCCCCGCGGCGTGTGCGGGGGCCGCCGGGGCGGCGTGCGCGCCGCGCCCCCGGACCGGCGGTCACGCGCCGGGGGCGGGCGCGGGGGCGATCGGGGCGTCGGGGCCGGATTCCAGGATGCCGGACCGCGCGATCAGGTAGCCGAGCTGCGCCCGGCTGTTGCTCCCGAGCGCCAGGCTGAGCTTGGCGATGTGGGAGCGGCAGGTGCGGACGTTCATCCCGAGGCGGCGGGCGATGGCCTCGTCCACGTGGCCCTCGACGAGGAGTTTGGCGATCGAGTGCCGCACCCCGGAGATGCCCTCGGGCCCGGAGTCGTACGGGATCTGCTCCTGGAGCGGGACCGCCCGGTGCCAGAACTGCTCGAAGACGGTGGCCAGGTACTCCACGATGCCGGGGTGGCGCAGCTCCAGGGCCACGGTGCGGTCGTCGCTGGCCGGGATGAAGGCCACGGTCCGGTCGAAGATCATCAATCGCTCGATGAGCTCTTCGAGCGTCCTGATCTCCACCTTGCTGTCGGCCATCCGCGCCGCGTAGTTGAGCGTTCCATGACTGTGGCGCACGGTGTGCTGGTACAACGTACGCATACCCACACCCCGTTGGGTGAGCGTCCTGCCGCGTTCCATGGCGATGGTGAGCGCGTTCTCGCTGCGCCCGCCGCCCGGTTGGATGGTGAGGACCTCCGACCGGCACTCGGCCATGGCGAGTTCTATGGAGGCGTTGATGCGGCCGATGCCCTCCAGCACGGTGATGGCGTGCGTGGTCGGGGGAGCCTGGGCGCTGATGGCCATGAAGGGCTCGAACGCCTCGGTCAGCTCGACGGAGAGGCGTCGGCGTTCCTGGATCTCGCGCTCGATCGGGTGGAGCCGCTGGATGAGCGCGGCGGACGGCGGTACGGGCCGCAGCCAGTCGGCGTCGTCCGGATCGGGGTGCAGAAGGGCGAATTCCAGCAGGCACGGAGCGTCTTCGGCTTCGAGACGGGCAATCTTGCCGACGCTCAGCGCACTGGCATAGAGGCGCGCCCCCTCGTCGCACAAGGCGCTGACGGAGTGGGGATGTGTCGGTTTAGCGCTACTTGTGGTCAATTATCCACCCCCCAGGAACATGAATCAGCAGGAACATGATGCATCGCTTCTGTGGCGTTGACGTGCCTGGATGAGCCATCGTCTTGTCGTGCGGGGGAGAGGAAACCTTGGAAGTGAGGACGAAGCCCACCATGAGTAACAAAACGCTTCGCTCGGTGCTTGCTGTTGCCTTCTCCGTCGGGCTGACGACCGGGGCGCTGAGTGTCCTTGACCTCGTTGGGGACAGCGACACCCGTGGGGCGGCCGGCGCGCGGACCCAGGCCGCGCCTCCGGACCTGGCCTGGGACCTGATGCCCACGCAGGGGCCGACGGAGGCGGCGGCGCTGTCCGTGCCCGCACCGCAGGGTGTGCCGGTCGAACAGGAACGCGCATGACCACCCCGCCGGACGACCGCACCTTCCGGCGCGAGATGGCCACGGCCTACCGCTCAGGGTGGCATTTCATCGACCTGCTCACGGCCCTCCCCCGCCGTGGCGACTCGTTGATGGTCACCCTGTTCGGGGAGCCGGTGGTCGTCGTGATGGAGGAGGACGAGGACGTCCGCGCCTACCGCTGCCTGCGCCGGCCCCGCGGCGCGCCGCAGCCGGTCCGCTGCGCCGTGAGGTACGGCATGATCTTCGTCAACCTCGACCAGCGGGACCACGAGCTGATCGACGCAGAACCCCTTTCCGCCACCCCCCGCAGTGCCTGAGCGATTCCCCCGTCGCCACTTGTCGCTCCGGCGCTTCCCCCACACAGCGGCGTCACCGTGACCTGAACACGGTGGCGCCGTTGTGCTGTTCCCGCGCGGAAGCCCCTCACCGCCCCTCCCGGCCCCTCCGGAGGTCCGCCGGTCCTCCCGGCCCCTCCCCAGGGGCCCCGCCCTCCCGGAAGCCGCTCAGGCCCTGCCGAGCGCCCGGTCGACGGCGATCTCGACGACGACCCGGTCCGGGTTGGGTCGCGGGGTGCGCTGGTAGCGCTCCGCGTAACGGCTCACCGCGTCCGCGACGACCTCCGGCTCCCTGCGGATCACCGCGCGGCCCTCCAGCGTCGCCCAGCGGGCCCGGTGCATCTGGCAGACGGCGACCCGTGCCCCCTCCGGGCCCGCGGCCAGGACGTGGGCGACCTTGCGGCTCTTCCCGTCGGTGATCACGCGCGCCACCCCGGCCTCCGGGTCGTACGTCACGCCCACGGGCACCACGTGCGGCGTGCCGTCGGGGCGGAGGGTGGTGAGGGTGCACAGGTGGTACTCGCGCCAGAAGGCGAGGTACTCGGGGCTGAGGTCGCGAACGTCTGCCATGGGGGCAGCGTAGGCCGCGGGCCGGACGGCGGGGCGGCGAAGGGGGTAACCGGCGCGGCAGGAGCGGGGGGACGGGTGTGCGGGAACGCCCTTGAGTGGACTAGACTCAACTTTGTGCACGTTGATTCAGTCAAAGACTGCGGTCCGCCAGGACCGGGGCGTGCGAAGAACGAGGCGTGACGCCGGGTACAGGCTGCGAGGAGGAGTGAGCACACGTGGACGCCGAGCTGACGAACAAGAGCCGGGACGCCATCAACGCGGCCACCGGGAGGGCCGTGCAGGACGGGCACCCCGATCTCACCCCCGCGCACCTGCTGCTCGCCCTGCTGGAGGGCGAGGGCGGGCGGGCGAGCGCGAACATCTCCGACCTGCTCGCCGCCGTCGAGGCCGACCAGGCCGCGGTGCGCAGCGGGACCGAGCGGCTGCTCGCCTCCCTGCCCAGCGTCACCGGTTCCACCGTCGCGCCCCCGCAGCCCGACCGCGAGCTGCTCGCCGTCATCCAGGACGCCTCGCGGTGCGCGGAGGAGCTGGGCGACGAGTACCTCTCCACCGAGCACCTGCTGATCGGCATCGCGGCCAAGGGTGGCCGCGCCGGTGCGATCCTCGACGGGCAGGGGGCCGGCGCCCGTGAACTGCTGGCCGCGTTCCAGACGAGCAGAGGAGGGCGCAGGGTGACCAACCCCGACCCCGAGGGCCAGTACAAGGCCCTGGAGAAGTTCGGCACCGACTTCACGGCCGCCGCGCGCGAGGGCAAGCTGGACCCGGTCATCGGCCGTGACCAGGAGATCCGCCGCGTCGTCCAGGTCCTCTCGCGCCGGACGAAGAACAACCCCGTCCTCATCGGTGAGCCGGGCGTCGGCAAGACCGCCGTCGTCGAAGGGCTCGCCCAGCGCATCGTCAAGGGCGACGTCCCCGAGAGCCTGAAGAACAAGCGGCTGGTCTCCCTCGACCTCGGCGCGATGGTCGCGGGCGCGAAGTACCGCGGCGAGTTCGAGGAGCGGCTGAAGACCGTCCTCTCCGAGATCAAGGAGAGCGACGGCCGGATCATCACCTTCATCGACGAGCTGCACACCGTCGTCGGCGCGGGCGCCGGCGGCGACTCCGCCATGGACGCCGGCAACATGCTCAAGCCGATGCTGGCCCGCGGCGAACTGCGCATGGTCGGCGCGACCACGCTGGACGAGTACCGCGAGCGCATCGAGAAGGACCCCGCCCTGGAGCGCCGCTTCCAGCAGGTGCTGGTCGCCGAGCCGTCCGTCGAGGACACCATCGCGATCCTGCGCGGGCTCAAGGGCCGCTACGAGGCGCACCACAAGGTGCAGATCGCGGACTCGGCGCTGGTCGCCGCCGCCACCCTCTCGGACCGGTACATCACCTCGCGCTTCCTCCCCGACAAGGCCATCGACCTGGTCGACGAGGCCGCCTCCCGGCTGCGCATGGAGATCGACTCCTCGCCGCTGGAGATCGACGAACTCCAGCGCTCCGTCGACCGGTTGCGGATGGAGGAGCTGGCGCTGAAGAACGAGTCCGACGCCGCGTCCAAGGAGCGGCTGGAGCGGCTGCGCCGGGACCTCGCCGACAAGGAGGAGGAGCTGCGCGGCCTCAACGCCCGCTGGGAGAAGGAGAAGCAGGGCCTCAACCGGGTCGGTGAGCTGAAGGAGCGCCTCGACGACCTGCGCGGCCAGGCCGAACGCGCCCAGCGCGACGGGGACTTCGACACCGCCTCCAAGCTGCTGTACGGGGAGATCCCCGGCCTGGAGCGGGAGTTGGAGGAGGCGTCCGAGGCCGAGCAGGAGGCCGCCGAGGACACCATGGTCAAGGAGGAGGTCGGCCCGGACGACATCGCGGACGTCGTCGGCTCCTGGACCGGCATCCCGGCCGGGCGGCTGCTGGAGGGCGAGACCCAGAAGCTGCTGCGGATGGAGAGCGAGCTGGGCAAGCGGCTGATCGGGCAGTCCGAGGCGGTGCGGGCCGTCTCCGACGCCGTACGCCGCACCCGCGCCGGGATCGCGGACCCCGACCGGCCCACCGGCTCGTTCCTCTTCCTCGGCCCCACCGGCGTCGGCAAGACCGAGCTGGCCAAGGCGCTCGCGGACTTCCTGTTCGACGACGAGCGGGCCATGATCCGCATCGACATGAGCGAGTACGGCGAGAAGCACAGCGTCGCCCGGCTCGTCGGCGCCCCGCCCGGATACGTCGGCTACGAGGAGGGCGGCCAGCTCACCGAGGCCGTCCGCCGCCGCCCGTACAGCGTGGTGCTGCTGGACGAGGTCGAGAAGGCCCACCCCGAGGTCTTCGACATCCTGCTCCAGGTCCTCGACGACGGCCGGCTCACCGACGGCCAGGGCCGCACGGTCGACTTCCGCAACGCCATCCTCGTCCTCACCTCCAACCTCGGCAGCCAGTTCCTCATGGACCCCCTGGTCAAGCCCGAGGTCAAGAAGGAGCAGGTGCTGGAGGTGGTCCGGGCCTCGTTCAAGCCGGAGTTCATCAACCGGCTGGACGACCTGGTGGTCTTCTCCGCGCTGTCCGGCGACGAGCTGACGCACATCGCGGGGCTCCAGATCGACCGGCTCGCGAAGCGGCTCGCCGACCGGCGGCTCACTCTGGACGTCACGCCCGAGGCGCTGGCCTGGCTCGCCCAGGAGGGCAACGACCCGGCCTACGGGGCGCGGCCGCTGCGCCGGCTCATCCAGACCGCGATCGGGGACCGGCTGGCCAAGGAGATCCTGTCCGGCGAGGTCCGGGACGGCGACACCGTACGGGTGGACCGGGGCGGGGACGGGCTGACCGTCGGCCGCGCCTCGTGACCCCGGCGCGGGCCCGTCCGCACTCCGGGCGGGGCCCCGGCGGGCCCCGCCCCCGCCGGCCGCGTGTCAGCTCGTGGCGGATCGGGGCCGCCGGGGCTTGCCATGCCCCGCCCGCCATGGGGGAGGATGGCCGTAACCGCACGAAGGGAAATAACGGTGAGCATCGATCCGTCCTCGATTCCTAATTTCGGGGGCCAGCCCGAACCGCAGGCGGCAGGACCGGAGGGCCCCGTCGTCCCTGACCAGGACCTCGTCAAGCAGCTCCTGGACCAGATGGAGCTGAAGTACGTCGTCGACGACGAGGGCGACCTCGCGGCGCCGTGGGAGGAGTTCCGGACGTACTTCATGTTCCGGGGCGAGGAGGAGCAGCAGGTCTTCTCGGTCCGGACGTTCTACGACCGCCCCCACGCGCTCGACCAGCGCCCCGTCCTCCTGGACGCGATCGACGACTGGAACCGCCGCACCCTGTGGCCCAAGGTCTACACGCACGCCCACGAGGGCGAGGAGGGCGAGGCGGGCTCCGTCCGGCTGATCGGTGAGGCGCAGATGCTCATCGGCACCGGTGTGAGCCTGGAGCACTTCGTCTCCTCGACGGTGAGCTGGGTGCGCGCGTCGATCGAGTTCGACAAGTGGCTCGTCGAGCGCCTGGGCCTCCAGCCGGCCGGGACCGGCACGGAGTCCGCGGAGTCCCCGGAGGCCTGACGCCTCCGCGCCCGCCCGCGCCACGGCCCGGAAGGACGGTCCCCGACCGCCTTCCGGGCCGTTCGGCGTCCGGGGCCCGCGCCGTCAGAGGCGGTCGCGGAGGACGGAGAGCCGGGTGACCGCTTCCTCCAGGACCTCGTCGCGCTTGCAGAAGGTGAAGCGGACCTGGCTGCGGCCCGCCAGCGGGTCGTCGTAGAAGACGGAGTTGGGCACGGCGGCCACCCCGCAGCGCCCGGGCAGGGCCCGGCAGAAGGTGTAGGCGTCCTCCTCGCCGAACGGGGCGATGTCGGTGGTGATGAAGTAGGTCCCCTCCGGTGCGTGGACCTCGAAGCCCGCCTCGTGCAGCCCCTGGGCCAGCAGGTCCCGCTTGCGGCGCATCCCCTCCCGGAAGCCGGTGAAGAAGGCGTCGGGCAGGGCGAGGGCCTCGGCGACGGCGTACTGGAGCGGGCCGCCGCTGACGAAGGTCAGATACTGCTTCGCCGCGCGCACGGCGGACACCAGCGGTGCGTCGCCGGTGACCCAGCCGATCTTCCAGCCCGTGTACGAGAAGGTCTTGCCGGCGCTGGAGATGGAGACCGTGCGCTCGCGCATACCGGGCAGCGCGGCGATCGGGTGGTGCGCGCCGGTGAAGACGAGGTGTTCGTAGACCTCGTCGGTGACGACCAGCAGGTCGTGCTCCACGGCCAGCGCTGCGATCGCGTTCAGCTCCTCGGCGGTGAGCACCGTGCCGGTCGGGTTGTGCGGGGTGTTGAGGAGCAGCAGGCGGGTGCGCGGGGTGACCAGGGCGCGCAGTTCGTCGAGGTCGGGGCGGAAGGCGGGCGCGCGGAGCGTCAGGGGGACGCGAACCGCGCCCGCCATCGCGACGCAGGCGGCGTACGAGTCGTAGTACGGCTCCAGCGCGATGACCTCGTCGCCCGGCTCCAGCAGGGCGAGCAGGGAGGCGGCGATCGCCTCGGTGGCCCCGGCGGTCACCAGGACCTCGGTCTCCGGGGACCAGGTCAGACCGTAGAAGCGCTCCTGGTGGGCGGCGACGGCCCGGCGCAGCTCCGGCACGCCGGGGCCCGGCGGGTACTGGTTGCCGTGGCCGGCGCGCAGCGCCCGGACCGCCGCCTCCCGGATCTCCTCGGGGCCGTCGGTATCGGGGAAGCCCTGGCCGAGGTTGATGGAGCCCGTCCGCGCGGCCAGCGCGGACATCTCGGCGAAGATCGTCGTGCCGAACGCGGCGAGGCGGCGGTTGAGCAGCGGTCGTCCCTGTGTCATGGGCGCCATCCTGTGCCCAAGCTCTGGAGTTGCTCAAGTCCGCTTTGGGCCGCGCGCGCTGAGGGCATCCCCCTCCCACGCGGGCGGCCGGCACGGGGGAGCGGCAGCCGCACCGTACGCGGGCCGGCCGGTGATCCGGCCGGCCCGCGGCCGACGGAGAAGCGGCGGGGGACCCCGCTTCGGGGGAAGAGGAAGCAGGTGGGGGCATGGGCGTTGTCGTCGCGGTACTGATCTCCGTGGGGGTCTTCGGGGGGCTGATGGCGCTGCTGCGCGCGCTGGCGGACCGACCGGCACGGCCGCGGAAGAGGCGAGGGGACTCCTCGGGAGGAGGATCGTCGGACGGCGGAGGGTCCGGCGACTGGTGGGCGGGGGGCGACTCCCACGGCTCGTCCTCCGGCGACTCGGGCGGGCACTCGTGCGGCGGGGGATCCTCCTGCGGCGGCGGATGCGGAGGCGGCAGTTGACCGGCGCGCTCCGCGGTCACCGGCAGTGAGCTGACACCGGGCGTCCGGAGGGTGAACTCCCTTCGGACGCCTTTTCGTTGGCGAACGCCTGTGTTTTCGCTTGAACAGGTGAACCGGGCTGCCCCCGACGGGATGGAAACCACGGCAAGTTGGGCGAAAGCGCTGTGGGCCCGTCGCACTTCGTGATTCCCTCGGTGGAGAGAACATTCAGCCCTCGGACCCCAGTTGGACCAGATCGGGCGTTCCCACCTCCCATGGCTGTCATCAGGGGCGCGTCCGCTGTCCATGTGTCCATGTGTTTGCGGAGCCGATCCATGCTCACCACCCTCCAGACGGCCTATTCCGATACCCGCGCCGCCGATTTGGCCTGGACGCTGGGGCGGGAGCCGCTTCCCGCCCTCGCCGTCCTCGACCTCCGACTCGGCGGCGCCGAACTCCAGTTGAGGCTGCTCGGCGCCTCCCACCAAGTCCTCCTCCAGGAGGACCGCGGCTCCTGTTCGGAGACCGTCGCCTGCCTGCCCGGCAGCAGCAACACCCTCCCCCTCGGCGTCGCGAAGCGGCTCGGCGACTGGGAGTACGAATTCGCGGCGCGCGTCGAGCATCTGACGCGTGGTCAGTTCGCCGGGCGGGCGCAGGAGCTGCTCGCCCTGGTGAGCGACCACCCGCACGGGCTGGCGGGCACCTTCCCCGGCAGCCCGTACGCCTTCACCGCCATGCTCGCCCAGCGCATCGAGGGCCAGGTGCGGTGGCGCACCTGGCACGCCTACCCGCAGGAGGGGCAGTTGGTGGTGACCCGGACCCGCTTCGGGGCGCGGGTCCCCGTGCCGGCGGGGTGAGGGGCGCCGCGGCCGCGGGGAGGGGCCGGCGGCGCGTACTCGCACCCGTGTGGGTGACCTTCGGTGATGCCTGCGTGACGTAGCGTTCGCCCCATGATCGACCAGCAGGCGGCGGTGCGCGAGGGCGCGGCGCGGCTTCCCGTGCGGCCGGGGACCGGCCGGTTCTCCGTGCTGGCCGTCGTCTTCGTCTGCGCCGCCTGCGGCCTCGTCTACGAACTCGAACTGGTCGCGCTCGCCTCCTTCCTGGGCGGCGACTCGGTCACGCACGCCTCGGTCGTGCTGTCCGTGATGGTGTTCGCGATGGGCATCGGCTCCCTTCTCGCGAAACGTTTGCGCTGCCGGGCCGCCGTGGGGTTCGGGGTGATCGAGGCGGCCCTCGCGCTGACCGGGGGCTCCTCGGCCCTGGTGCTGCACGCCTCGTTCGCCTGGCTCGGGGAGTCGCGGCACGCCCTGGTCGGGTTCTCCCTGGTGATCGGCGTGCTGATCGGGGCGGAGATCCCGCTGCTGATGACGCTGATCCAGCGCGTCGACCGGCAGGACGCGGGCGGCGCCGTCGCGGACCTGTTCGCCGCCGACTACGTGGGCGCGCTCGTCGGCGGTCTGGCGTTCCCCTTCCTCCTGCTGCCGGTGCTCGGGCAGTTGACCGGCGCGCTGTTCACCGGCGCGGTCAACGCGGTGGCGGGCGGGGCGCTGGTGCTGTGGGTGTTCCGGCACGACCTCACCGCCCGCTGCCGGTGGCTCCTCGTCCTGGTCAACGTCTCGGTGATCGCGGCCCTGGCCACCGCCACGGTGCTGGTGGACGACTTCGAGCGGGCGGCGCGGCGGGCGGTGTACGGGGACCAGGTGCGGGTCGCCGTGCGGACGGGGGTGCAGGAGGTCGTGCTGACGGGCGCGGACCGCTCCTCGCTCGGCCTCTACCTGGACGGCCGGCTGCGGGTCAGCGCCCGCGACGAGTACCGCTACCACGAGGCGCTGGTGCACCCCGCGATGAACGGGCCCCGCGGCCGGGTGCTCATCCTGGGCGGCGGCGACGGACTCGCCGCCCGCGAGGCGCTGCGCCACCCGGACGTCCGCTCGGTCACGGTCGTCGAGCTCGACCCGGTCGTCACCCGACTGGCCCGCACGGACCCGGCCCTCTCCGCGCTCAACGGCCACGCCTACCGGGACCCGCGCCTCACGGCGGTGGAGGCGGACGCGTTCGCCTGGCTCCGAGCCGACCGGGGGCGCTACGACGTGGTGGTCTGCGACCTGCCGGACCCGGACGCCACGGCCGGGGCGAAGCTGTACTCCGTCGAGTTCTACGGCCTGGTCGCCGGGGTCCTGGCCCCGGACGGGCGGCTCGCGGTGCACGCCGGGCCGCTGGGGACCCGGCCGCGGACCTTCTGGACGGTGGAGGCGTCGGTCCGGGCGGGCGGCCTCGCGCCCCGCCCGTACCGCGTCACCGGCCGGTACGCGACGGCCGCCGGCCCGGACCGGGTGGGCGGCGACGCGGCGGGCCGGGAGGACTGGGGCTTCCTCCTCGCCGGGCGGGGCGGGCCGCCCGCGCTCGCCCTGGCCGCCGGGGGGCCCGCCCCGCGGTCGCTGGGGGACCGGGAGCTGCGGGAGGGCGCGCGGGCGGCGGAGAGCGCACGGCTGCCGGGCCGGATTCCGTCGACGCTGTTCCGCCCGAGGTACGGGGAGGACGTGTGAGGCGCCCGGCTCTCGGACCGGGGCGTACGGGCGGGGGGCGGCGTCCGCGCCGAAGCGGTGACGTCAGGGGCGTGGCCGATTAGGCTCGGTTGCCATGGAGCATGAGGTGCACGTTCCGGTCCCCGTCCCGGCCCTGCGGCGCGCGCTGGGCGACCCCGCCCGCGTCGCCCGCTGCGTGCCGGGCCTCCAGCAGGACGCCGACGCCTCCGCGTCGCCGCTGGCGGGGCGGTGGAGGCTCCGGGTCGGCGGCCACACCATCACCTACCGGGGCGAGCTGCGGCTCGCCGGTCCGGAGCGCGGCGACGGCCCCGGCGAGGAGCGCTTCTCGGTGACCGGGGAGGGCGTGGAGGCTCGGGGCTCCGGCGCGGCCGAGCTGGCGCTGACCATCGGCCTGGTGGAGGCGGACGGCGGCACGACGCTCACGTACCGGGGCACGGCGAGCGGGGACGGCCGGCTGGTCGGGCTGGAGGAGGGCACGGCGCTCGCGACCGCCCACCGGCTGCTGGACCGTTTCACCCAGCAGTTGGTGACGGAGGCGCTGGGCGGGCACGGCGAGGCGGACACGGCGTCCGCCGAGGGCCTCGACGACGACGTGGCGGAGGCCGGGACCCCGGACGGGGACCGCACGGCCGCCGCCGGAGCCGCGTCCGGAGTCGACGCCGGTACGGACGCCGACGCCGGTACGGACGCGGACGCCGGCGCCTCCGTCGGCGCGGGACTCGACGTGGAGGCGGAGGCGGACGCGGAGGCCGAGGCCGAGGCGGAGGCCCAGTCGGGCGACGCGGGCGGCGGGGCCGGGGCCGAGGGGGCCGGATCCGTCTTCGACTCGCCCGTGCCGCCGTCCGCGCTCGACCCCGTAGCCGGGGTCGAGTTCACCGTCCCGGACGAGCCGCCCGCCGAGGCAGCCCACGCCCGGCGGACCATGATCGGGCGCAGCGCCGAGGAGGTCGACCACGCGCCCCCGCGCGGCCGATACGCCCCCGTGCCCTCGCCGGAGGCCGACGGTGTCTCCCCCGCCCTGCGGTGGGTCGCCCCGGCGGCCGCGCTCGCCCTCGCCTCCGCCGTGGTCGTGGGGCGGGCGTTGCGGCGGCGGCGGTAGGGCGGTTCGGCGGGGCGGGGCCAGTAGGGTCGTCGGGTGAGCACGAGCGAAGAGAACGTCCGGCTGACCGCCGGCGACGCCGAGTTGACCGTCGAACCCGCCCGCGGCTGCCGGATCGGCAGTCTGCGCGTCGGGGGCGCCGAACTGCTGCGCCAGGGCGAGCGGTACGGCTCCTTCCCCATGGTGCCCTGGTGCGGGCGGACCGCGAACGGACGGTTCCGCAACGGCGACGTGCTCCACCGGCTGCCGGTGAACTCCCCGCCGCACGCCATCCACGGCACCGGCCGGGACACCGCCTGGCACACCGTGCGCGCGGACGGGGCCCAGGCCGCCTTCTACTACGACCTCGCCGAGCCCTGGCCGTACTCGGGCCGGGTGACGCAGACCTTCGAGCTGACCGAGGACGCGCTGACGCTCGGTCTCGCCGTGGAGACGTACGGGGACTCCTTCCCGGCGCAGGCCGGCTGGCACCCCTGGTTCGTCCGCGACCTCGACGGCAGCGCGGCCCGGCTGGACTTCGACGCGGCCTGGCAGGAGGAGCGCGGCGCGGACCACGTGCCGACCGGCCGCCGCGTCGACCCCCTGCCGGGGCCCTGGGACGACTGCTTCGGGATGCCCGACGGCGTGGACGTGCGCATCACCTGGCCCGAGCGGCTGGAGCTGACGGTGAAGAGCCGGAGCGAGTGGGTGGTCGTCTACGACGAGCAGGCCGAGGCGGTCTGCGTGGAGCCGCAGTCCGGGCCGCCGAACGGGTTGAACACCGCGCCCCGGCTGGTGACCCCGATCGATCCCCTGGAGATCACGACGACGTGGAGCTGGACGCGGCTCTGAGGCGGGCCGGGGCGCGGCGTACGGGGGCGCGCGCGGCACGGCTTACCCTCGTTGGCATGACTGACGTACGCGCTGACCTGCTCCAGCAGATCAAGGACAAGGCCGTGGTGCACGGCAAGGTGACCCTCTCCTCGGGTCTGGAAGCCGACTGGTACATCGACCTGCGCCGGATCACGCTGGACGGCCGGGCCGCGCCGCTGGTCGGTCAGGTCATGCTCGACGCCACCGCCGATCTGGACTACGACTGCGTCGGCGGGCTGACGCTGGGCGCGGACCCGGTCGCCACCTCGATGCTGCACGCCTCCGCCGCGCGCGGTGCGTGCCTGGACGCCTTCGTCGTCCGCAAGGCGCAGAAGGCGCACGGTATGCAGCGCCGGATCGAGGGCACGGACGTGCAGGGCCGCCGCTGCCTGGTCGTCGAGGACACCTCGACCACCGGCGGCTCGCCGCTGACCGCCGTCGAGGCGGTGCGCGAGGCGGGCGGCGAGGTCGTCGCCGTCGCCGTGATCGTCGAGCGCGGAGCAGCCCCGGCCATCGCCGAGGCCGGGCTGCCCTACGTCCACGTCTACTCGGTGGCCGACCTCGACCTGGGCTGAGGCCGCGCCCGTCCGGGGTGCGGCCCGCACCCGTCCGCCGGCGCGGACGGGTGGACGCGGCCGGGGCGGAGTGTTTCACGTGAAACACTCCGCCCCGGCGCCCGTCCGGCGGGCGGCCGAGGCGTGGGGGCCCGCGCGTTCCACGGGGTCCGCCGGGTGGAGCCGGAGGGAGAGTCTGGGAAGATGGGGGCGACGATGACGTCGCCCCCAGGTCAGGGACCAGCCTGCACACCCGCACATCCCAAGGAGCGGTCAGATGCCCATCGCAACCCCCGAGGCGTACGCCGAGATGCTCGACCGGGCAAAGGCGGGCAAGTTCGCCTACCCGGCCATCAACGTCACCTCGTCCCAGACCCTGCACGCCGCCCTGCGCGGCTTCGCGGAGGCCGAGAGCGACGGCATCGTCCAGATCTCCACCGGCGGTGCGGAGTTCCTGGGCGGCCAGCACAACAAGGACATGGTCACGGGCGCGGTCGCCCTGGCCGAGTTCGCCCACATCGTCGCGGCGAAGTACGACGTCACCATCGCGCTGCACACCGACCACTGCCCCAAGGACAAGCTGGACGGTTACGTACGTCCGCTGCTCGACATCTCCGCGGAGCGCGTCGCCAAGGGTCTGAACCCGCTGTTCCAGTCCCACATGTGGGACGGCTCGGCCGAGACCCTGGCCGACAACCTGGCCATCGGCCAGGAGCTGCTGGCCAAGGCCGCCGCCGCCAGGATCATCCTGGAGGTCGAGATCACCCCGACCGGCGGTGAGGAGGACGGCGTCACGCACGAGATCAACGACGAGCTGTACACGACCGTCGACGACGCGCTGCGCACCGCCGAGGCGCTCGGCCTGGGCGAGAAGGGCCGCTACCTGCTGGCCGCCTCCTTCGGCAACGTCCACGGCGTCTACAAGCCGGGCAACGTCGTGCTCCGCCCCGAGCTGCTGAAGGACCTCCAGGCGGGCGTCGCCGCGCAGTACGGCCAGGACGCCGGAAGCCAGCCCTTCGACTTCGTCTTCCACGGCGGCTCCGGCTCCACCGAGCAGGAGATCCTCACCGCGCTGGAGAACGGCGTCGTGAAGATGAACCTCGACACCGACACCCAGTACGCCTTCACCCGCCCGGTCGCGGACCACATGTTCCGCAACTACGACGGCGTGCTGAAGGTCGACGGCGAGGTCGGCGACAAGAAGACGTACGACCCGCGCACCTGGGGCAAGGCGGCCGAGGCGGGCATGGCCCGGCGCGTCACCGAGGCCTGCACCCACCTGCGCTCCACCGGTAAGAAGCTGAAGTAGGCACGGACGGCACGATGACGGGCCCGGTCCTCCCGCGCGGGGGGCCGGGCCCGTCGCCGTGCCGCGAGCGGGAAGGACGGCCGAGACGGCCTCGCCCCACCCCTGTGCACGACGGATCCCGCAAGGCGGTCACCGGGCTCGGGCGCGCGCTGCGCCCCGGAGCAGGGCCGAGGCGGGGTGGACGCGCCGGCGCGGGCGGTGCGGCCCCCGCGGCAGCCGCCGGGCCGCTCCGAGGCGTGGTCCCGGCGGGCGGCGGGGGCAGGCACACTGGAGCCATGTCCATCCACGAGAACCTGCTCGGGGGCCCCGCCCCGACCCATCTCCCCGACGACCCGGAGCCGCGCGAGCTGCTCGCCGCCGGCACCCCGCCCGCCGAGGTCGCCGCGAAGTACCCCACCTCCTCGCTCGCCTGGGCGCAGCTCGCCGACGAGGCGTTCGAGGGCGGCCGGGTCATCGAGTCGTACGCGTACGCCCGTACCGGCTACCACCGCGGCCTGGACTCCCTGCGCCGCGCCGGCTGGAAGGGGCACGGCCCCGTCCCGTTCGAGCACGAGCCCAACCGCGGCTTCCTGCGCGCCCTGCACGCCCTGGCGCGGGCCGCCGGGTCCATCGGGGAGACCGCCGAGCACGAGCGCTGCTCCACGTTCCTGCGGGACTCCTCCCCGACCGCCGCCGACATCCTGGGCTGAGCCCGCCGCCGCCCGCCCCCTTCCCCGTACCGGCCGACCGGCGCGGGGAAGGGGGCGCCGGGGCCGCGTCACGCGACGGCGGTGCCCTCCAGCTCGACCATCTGGCCGGGGACCGCCAGCCGGGTCACGCCGAGCATCGTGGTGGCCGGTGCGACCCCGGCGGCGGCCAGCCGCGACGCCAGCACGCCGTAGTGCGGGAAGAGCCGGTCGACGTCGGTGGTGTAGACGTTCAGCCGGACCAGGTCGGCCAGGCCCATCCCGGCGTCGCGGAGGACGGCCTCCAGGTTGTCGAGGCTCAGCGCCAGTTGGGCGGCCATGTCGCCCTCGTGCTGCGGCTTCCCCTCGGCGGACATGGCGGTCTGCCCCGAGCAGTACAGGGTCCGGGTGTGCCCGGTGACCAGTTCGCCCTGGTTGAAGCCCATCTCCGCCGACCACGCCACCGGGTTGACCGCTGTTCGTTCCACTGCCACTTCAGCTCCCAAGAGTTCGTTCGCGTGTACCCGCGTCGCCCGTCGGCGCGGTGTCCGCCGCCTTCGACGCCGCTGCCCGGAGCCTTCCAACGAAACATGACACCCTCGGTCAGGTATTCGCTAGGGTTCCCGTATGCGCGCCGATCGGCTGGTTTCGCTGGTGCTGCTGCTCCGTCAGCGCGGCCGTCTCACGGCCGACACGCTGGCCCGCGAGCTGGAGGTGTCCACCCGCACGGTGTTGCGCGACATCGAGGCGCTGTCCGCGGCCGGGGTCCCGGTCTACGCCGAGCGCGGCCGGCATGGCGGGTTCTCGCTGCTGCCGGGGTTCCGGACGGAGCTGACCGGGCTCAGCCACGACGAGGCCCTCGCCCTGCTGACCGCCGGGTCGGCCCGTGCCGAGCAGGTGTTCGGCCTCGGTCCGGCGCTGGCCTCGGCCATGCGCAAGGTGGTCGACGCGCTGCCCGAGAGCCATCGGGCCACCGTGAGCGACGGGGTGCGGCGCTTCCTCGTCGAGCCGGAGACCGACCTGCTCCCCCGCCGGCAGCCGGTCGAGGAGGCGCCGGGACCGGCCATGGCGGAGATCCGGCGCGCGGTGCTGGCCGGACGCCGCCTGCGCATCCACTACGCGGCCGCGGACCGGCCCGCGAGGTGGCGCACGGTGGACCCGGTCGGGCTGGTCACCGTACGCGACCGGGGTTACCTGCTGGCCAGGCGAGCGGGCGAGGACCGCACGTACCGGCTGTCGCGGATGCTGGCCGCCGAGGAGCTGCCCGAACCGGCTGAGCGACCGGATCGGATCGACATCGACCGGATCTGGCGGGAACGCTGCGCGCGGTTCCTCTCCAGCGATCACATCGCGGTCCTGGTCAGAGTGGCCCCCCAGCGCCGGGAGGAGCTGGTGAGCACCGCGGTGGCCGTCCGCGCGGTGGAGCCGGACGCCGACGGGTGGCTGCGGCTGGAGGCGGCCTACCAGGACCTGCGCCACGCCGCGTGGGCGCTGTGGCAGCTCGGCGCGGACGCGGAGGCCCTGTCCCCGGCGGCCCTGCGCACCGCCCTGCACGACCGTGCCGCGACGCTCGCCGCCCGTTACGGGCAGCCCCCCGCAGATCAGCGGCCGGAGAGGACCGCACCGGCACAGGAGTCCTAAGATGCGAACAGGGGACCGGAGCTCCACCACCTCACGGAAGGGGCGGACCGCTACCCGGAAGCTCGTGTCGAGGAGACAGCGATGTCGACGAACCACCCCGACCCCGAAGCCACCGGTGCGGACGCGCCGCACCTGGACTTCGCGGGAACGACTCCGTACGAGGACTACGTCCAGGCGGACGTCCTCACCCACCTGCAGCACCTCCGCTCCGACGATCCCGGCGAAATGGTCTTCCTGGTCACCACCCAGGTCATGGAGCTGTGGTTCACGGTCATCGTCCACGAGTGGGAGACCGCGACCCGCGCCCTGCGCGAGGACCGCCTTCCGGCCGCGCGCGACGCCCTCAAGCGGTCGCTGCGCGAGCTGGAGGCGCTGAACGAGTCCTGGCGGCCGCTCGCCGGACTCACCCCCGCGCAGTTCAACTCCTACCGGGGCTCGCTCGGCGAGGGCTCCGGCTTCCAGTCCGCGATGTACCGGCGGATGGAGTTCCTGCTCGGCGACAAGTCCGCCTCCATGCTGGTGCCGCACCGGGGCGCGCCCCGCGTGCACGCCGAGCTGGAGAAGGCGCTGGGGGAGCCCGGCCTGTACGACGAGACGCTCGCCCTGCTGGCCCGGCGCGGGTACGCGGTGCCCGAGGCGGTCCTCACCCGCGACCTGACCCGGCGGTACGAGCCATCGCCCGAGGTCGAGGCGGTGTGGGCCGAGATCTACTCCGCCGACGACCAGAACGACGAGCTGGTGCGCCTGGGCGAGCTGCTGACCGACGTCGGCGAGCTGGTCTGGCGCTGGCGCAACGACCACCTGTCCGCCACCCGGCGCGCGATGGGCTCCAAGACCGGCACCGGCGGCTCCGCCGGGGTCGCCTGGCTGGAGAAGCGCGCCACGAAGAACGTGTTCCCCGAGCTGTGGACGGCGCGCAGCCATGTCTGAGACCGCGCACACCACGCTGCGCGAGCGCGCGCTCGCCCTCGACTCCGCCGACGCGCTCGCCGGGCGCCGCGAGCTGTTCGCGTTGGACGACGGGATCTACCTGGACGGCAACTCGCTCGGCGCGCTGCCCCTCCACGTGCCCGCCCGCGTGCAGGACGTCCTGATCCGCCAGTGGGGCGAGCTGCGCATCCGGTCCTGGGAGGAGAGCGGCTGGTGGACCGCGCCCGAGCGGATCGGCGACCGGATCGCCCCGCTCGTCGGGGCCGCCGCGGGGCAGATCGTCGTCGGCGACTCCACCAGCGTCAACGTCTTCAAGGCGGTCGTCGCGGCGAGCCGCATCGCGGGGGAGGGGCGCGACGAGATCCTGGTCGACGCCACGACGTTCCCCACGGACGGGTACGTCGCCGCCTCCGCAGCCCGGCTGACCGGCCACCGGATCGTGCCCGTCGCGCCCGCCGACGTCCCCGCCGCGCTCGGTCCGCGCACCGCGGTCGTCCTGCTCAACCACGTGGACTTCCGCACCGGCCGGCTGCACGACCTGCCCGGTCTGACCGCCGCCGTGCACGCGGCCGGGGCCCTCGCCGTCTGGGACGTCTGCCACAGCGCGGGTGCCCTGCCGGTCGGGCTCGACGAGCACGGGGTGGACCTGGCCGTCGGCTGCACGTACAAGTACCTGAACGGCGGCCCCGGTTCGCCCGCGTACGTGTACGTCGCCGAGCGCCACCAGGCCGCCTTCGACTCGCCGCTGCCGGGCTGGACCTCGCACGCCGACCCGTTCGGGATGACGCCCGACTACACCCCGGCGGACGGCGCGGTACGGGGCCGGGTCGGCACCCCGGACATCGTCTCCATGCTGGCGCTGGACGCGGCGCTCGACGTGTGGGAGGGGGTCTCCCTCGACGCCGTGCGGGCCAAGTCGCTGGCGCTGACGGACTTCTTCCTGGAGTGCGTCGGGGCGTACGCGCCGCCCGGCCGGGTCGCCTCCCTCACCCCGGCCGCGCACGCCGAGCGCGGCAGCCAGGTCGCCCTGCGCTGCGCGGAGGCGGAGCCGGTGATGCGCCGGCTCGTCGAGCGGGGCGTCGTCGGCGATCTGCGCCGGCCCGACGTGCTGCGGTTCGGGTTCACCCCGCTGTACGTGGGGTTCGCGGACGCGGAACGGGCGGCGCGCGTCCTCGCCGAGGTGCTGACCGAGGTGGACCCCGTTTGACATGGCGTCAGGACGCTGACTGACGTAACGTCAGATCAGCGGTCGACGGGGCGGGGGCGGTGCCGAGGGCTGGTACCGTCCCCGCAGGTCAGCCCAGTTGGACCCAGAACACAGGCAGAGGACGGTTGAGCAGCATGTCGGAATCCGCCGCGCGCGACCAGGACGCCGTCGAGGCCGCGTCGGCGCTCGGGCATCCGGAGGTCGCCCCCGACCGGACCGCCGCCTACGGGGACCACCCCGACCAGGTCGTCGACCTCTACGCCCCGCGCGACGGCCGCACCGGCGCCCCGCTCGTCGTCCTGCTGCACGGCGGCTCGTGGCGGGCCCCGTACGGCCGGGGCCACGTCTCCCCGCTCGCGGACTTCCTGGCCCGCCGGGGCTTCGCGGTGGCGAGCGTGGAGTACCGGCGCGGCCCGGCCGCCCCGCCCGGCGCGGACCCGGTCGCCGGGCGCTGGCCGGAGACGTTCGACGACGTGGCCGCCGCGCTGGACGCGCTCCCCGACCTGGCCGCCCGCGAGCTGCCCGAGGCCGACGTGCGCCGGATCGTGGTCACCGGGCACTCGGCGGGCGGGCACCTCGCGCTGTGGGCGGCGGCGCGGCACGTGCTGCCCGCGTCCTCGCCGTGGCGGCTGCCGGCCCCGCCCCCGCTGCGCGGGGTGGTCGCCCTGGCCCCCATCGCGGACTTCACGACGGCGGTGAAGCTGGACGTCTGCGGCGGGGCCGTCACCCAGCTCCTGGGCGGGGACGCCGACTTCGCCGAGCGGGCCGCGCAGAGCGATCCGGCGGTGCTGGTGCCCACGGGGATCGCCACGGCGATCGTCCAGGGCGTCGAGGACACCGACGTGCCCCGTGCCGTCGCGGAGGCGTACGTCGAGGCGGCGGCCCGGTCCGGCGAGACGGTCGGGCTGACGCTGCTCGGGGGCGTCGGGCACTTCCCGCTGATCGACCCGGCCGCCGACGCCTGCGCGGTCGTCGCCGAGGAGATCACCCAGCTCGCCTGGTGACGGCGGGCCCCGGAAGGACTGCGGACGGGCGCCGGTAGTACTTGAGAGGGACGCCGCGGAATCCGTATCGGTGCTGACGACCGGGGGCTTGCCGCCGCCTACCGTGGAAACGTGACCGAGACCCAGACCAAGACCAGAAGCCCGGAGTACCGGGTGGCCGCAGGGGCGATCGACGGCCTGCGGGAAGACCTCTGCCGCAACGTGTTCGCCTACCGCCCCCTGCCCCCGCTCTCCCCGGAGGGCCGGATCGTCCGGAGGCTGCCCGAGGGCGTGCGCCGGTACGTCGTGTGGTCCCCGCACGCCGTGGTGCTGTCCATAGCCCTGATCGTGCTGGCGGCCGGGCTCGCGTCCTGGAACTTCCGGCTCCTGATGGGGCTGGTGCCCGCCCTCCCGGTCGCGATGACCTTGATCAGGCCGGTCGCCTCGTTCTGGGGCTCGATGCTGGCCACCGTCTTCTGCGGGATCCTGAGCGGCGACGGGCTGTGGGGGCCCAGCGCCTTCATCGCCCAGGTGGCGGTCCTGGTGGTCGTGGCCGCCCGGACCCGGCCCCGTACCGCGGCCTGGATGTGGCTCATCACCGTGTGCTTCGGGGTGCTGGTCGAGGGCGGCGATCCGAGGATCACCGGGTCGGTGGCCGTCCTCTCGGCGCTCGCCCTGCTCGTCGTCGCGATGATCCAGGTCCGGCGCGAGGCCGAGCGCGAGGTCACCGTGCAGCGCACGGTCACCGCCGTGGAACGCGACCGGCGCACGTTGCTGGAGGAGCGCACCACCATCGCCCGCGAGCTGCACGACGTGGTGGCCCACCACATGTCGGTCGTCGCGATCCAGGCCGAGGCCGCCCCCTACCGGGTCGAGAACCCGCCGCCCGAGCTGGAGCAGGCCTTCGTCACCATCCGGGAGAACGCGGTCGCCGCCCTCACCGAGCTGCGCCGCGTCCTCGGCGTCGTCCGCGCCGACGACTACGAGGCCCCCGACGCCCCGCAGCCGACCCTCGCCGTCCTGGACGGGCTGCTGGACAACGTCCGCGGCACGGGCCTGGAGACGGAGAAGACGGTCACCGGGTCGGTCCGGGAGCTGCCGCCGGGCGTCGAGCTGTCGGCGTACCGGATCATCCAGGAGGCCCTGAGCAACACCCTGCGCCACGCGCCGGGCGCGACCGCCGCGGTCGAGCTGAGCTACGTGCTCGGCGGACTCGGGCTGCGCGTGGTCAACGGGCCGCCGACCGGGCTGGTCAAGCCATCGCCGGGGGCCGGGCACGGCATCACCGGGATGCGGGAGCGGGTCGCGATGCTGAACGGCGAGATGACGGCGGGGCCGACCGGTGACGGCGGGTACGAGGTCGCGGTCTTCCTCCCGGTGCCGGTGTCGGACGGACCGGAGGAGCGGGACGGGGCCGTCGGCGCCGAGACCCGCGCGACCGGGCGGGGCGGCAGCGCATGAGCGACGTCCGGGTTCTGATCGTGGACGACCAGATGATGGTCCGCGAGGGCTTCTCCGTCCTGCTCAACGCGATGCCGGGGATCTCGGTGGTGGGGGAGGCGGTGGACGGCCGGCAGGCCCTCGCCCAGGTCGCCGCCCTCCGTCCGGACGTCGTGCTGATGGACATCCGGATGCCGGAGATGAACGGCATCGACGCGACCCGCGAGATCATCGCCCAGGACGCGGACGCGAAGGTCCTGGTGCTGACGACGTTCGACCTCGACGAGTACGTGTACCAGGCGCTGCGGGCCGGGGCCTCGGGCTTCCTGCTCAAGGACGCCTCCGCCCGCCAACTGGCCGAAGGGGTACGGGTGGTGGCCTCGGGCGAGGCGCTGCTCGCCCCGACGGTCACCCGCCGGCTGATCACGGAGTTCTCCAAGCTCGCGGGGGCCCCCAGGCCGCCCGCCCTCGCCCGGATCGGCGACCTCACCGAGCGCGAGACGGAGGTGCTGGTCCTCATCGCCCAGGGCCTCTCCAACGCGGAGATCGCCTCGCACCTGATCGTCGCCGAGTCCACGATCAAGACGCACGTCAGCCGCATCCTGGTGAAGCTGGGCCTGCGCGACCGGACGCAGGCGGCGGTGTTCGCCTACGAGGCCCGGCTGGTCACTCCGGGATAGCGCGGGAGTGCACGGCGCGGGCGGGCGGGGTGCGTCGTGCAGGCGGGTGTGGGCGCGGGCGCGCGCCCTGGAACGTACGCCGACCGGCGGGGGCAGGCGCGCGGGCGCGCGATGCGGGAGCGCGCGTCGGGCGCGTACTGAGCCGGGTCGGAGCGGGTGCGCGGCACCGGAGCGTACGCCGGGCAGGCGGGCGCGGGCGTGCGATGGGCACGTACCGCGCCGGGTCGGCGCGGGCGCGCGCCGTAGAACGTACGCCGGACCGGCGCGCGCCCTGGAACGTACGCCGACCGGCGGGCGCGGGCACCCGACGCGGTCGCCTGCCGCGCCGACGCGGCCGCCCACCAGGTGGGCGCGGCCGCATACCGCCCGCCGGAGCGGCCGCCCACCGCGCCGGCGGGCGCGGGTAGCGTCGGGCCATGCACCCGTCCTTCGACCCCTGGTCGCCCGCGTTCGTCGCCGACCCCTACCCCGCCTACGCCGAGCTCCGCGCCACCGGCCGGGCGCACTGGTTCGAGCCGACCCGGCAGTGGCTGATCCCGCACCACGCGGACGTCTCGGCCCTGTTGCGCGACCGCCGGCTGGGGCGCACGTATCTGCACCGCTTCAGCCACGAGGAGTTCGGCCGGACCCCGCCGCCCGCCGCACACGAGCCGTTCCACACCCTCAACGGGCAGGGGCTCCTCGACCTGGAGGCCCCCGACCACCCCCGCGTCCGGCGGCTGGTCTCCCGCGTTTTCACCCCGCGCACGGTCGAGCGGCTGGCTCCCACGGTGCGGCGGCTCGCGGCGGAGCTGGTCGACGCGTTCGTCGCGCGGGGCGGCGGCGACCTGCTGAGCGCCGTCGCGGAGCCGCTGCCGGTCGCCGTGATCGCGGAGATGCTGGGCGTCCCCGAGGCGGACCGGGCGCTGCTGCGGCCCTGGTCGGCGGCGATCTGCGGGATGTTCGAACCGAACCCCACGGAGGCGGTGGCACGGGCCGCCGTCGCGGCCTGCGTCGACTTCTCCGCGTACCTGCGGGCGCTGATCGCCGAGCGGCGCGCCGACCCCGGCGACGACCTCGTCTCGGCCCTCATCGCCGCCCACGACGACGGCGAGCGGCTGAGCGAGCAGGAGATGGTCTCGACCTGCGTGCTGCTGCTGAACGCAGGCCACGAGGCGACGGTGAACACCGCCGTCAACGGCTGGCACACCCTCCTGCACCACCCCGATCAGTTGGCCGCCCTGCGCGCCGACCCCACGCCGCTGCCGGCGGCGATCGAGGAGCTCTTGCGCTACGACACCCCGTTGCAGATGTTCACGCGCTGGGTGCTCGACGACATCGTGGTCGGCGGCACGCTGATCGAGCGCGGGTCGGAGGTGGCGCTGCTGTTCGGCTCGGCCAACCGGGACCCGGAGCGGTTCGCGCGGCCGGACGTCCTGGACCTGGCCCGGTCGGACAACCCGCACGTCTCCTTCGGCGCGGGCATCCACTACTGCCTGGGCGCTCCGCTGGCCCGCCTCGAACTCGCCGCGTCCTTCGGCGAGTTGCTGCGTAAGGCGCCCCGTATGCGGTTGGCGGCCGAGCCGGAGCGCCGGCCGGGGTACGTGATCCGGGGGCTGACGGAGCTGCTGGTGGAGTTCGAGGGCCGCCCGGCGCGGCGGCCGTAGCCCGCCGGAGGAGGTCCGGAGCCGGTATCAGACCAGCGGGTACGAGGCCCGGCCGGAGGCGGCGTCGATCTCGTCGTGCGCCTTGGTCAGCAGCTTCATCGCCAGCTCGTTGAGCGCCCTGGCCCCCGCGATCTCCTCGCCGACCCGCTGCTGGTCCGCGTCCGAGGGGTGGCGGCTGGCGTAGCCGTGGGCGCGGACCTCCGTCCCGTCGGAGAGGCGGACGAGCGCCGCCGCACGGGTGCGGTGGCTGTCCTCCTCGAACTCCAGGTCGATGTGCCAACCGACCGCGATCCTGGTCATGACCGTCACCTCCGGATGTCCGCCCGGCCCTCCGGGACGTCCGCCGGCCGGACCTGGGCGTCTGCGTGCGCGTGTCCCCTCTCAGCGTGCGCCTTCCGCCGCGCCCGCGCGCGCCGGGGACGGCAGCATCAGCCCCCAGGCGTCCGCCCGCACCGTCCAGGTCCGGGTCCGCACCGGGCCGCCGGTCCGCAGGTCCGCCCGGTAGCGGAAGTCCGCGCCGGAGACCGTGACCTCCTTGGCCTCCGCCGCCACGTCCGGGCCGCGGGCGGTGCGGACGACGACGTCGGCCAGGCCGCCGTCGCGCTGGGAGATGACCGAGACGTCCCGCACCGGCGTGTCCAGGTCGCTCAGCAGGACCCCGTCGGCCTCGACGCGGAGCCGGTGCGTGCCCGGCTGCGCGGCGGCGGCCGGGACCGTGCGGACCAGGGAGGTCATCAGCGAGCGGCAGGTGTCCCAGACGGCCGTGACGCCCGCGTGCGCGCCGGGCGGCGGCGCCGGGGCGGGGATGCGCAGGCGGGCCAGGACCACCCCGTCGCTGTCGTCGACCAGGAGGTCCAGCCGCCGCACCGCGCCGTCCAGCGCGGTCCGCGCGGCGGCCACCGCGCCCCGCGGCACGCCGAGGGCGTGCGCCACCTCCAGGGCGTGCGCCGCTCCGACGGGGATCAGCGAGAGGACGCCGCCGGCCGGCTCCCGCTCCCGGTGCAACTGGGCCACCGCGCGCAGCAGGGCGTGGTCGTCGCCGATGACCACCGGTCTGCGCCCGCCCCGGCGGGCCAGGGCGCGGGCGAATTCCTCGGGGCTCTCGGGGAGGCAGATCTTGGCGCGCGAACCGGCGCTCAGCACGTCCCTGGCGATACGGACGGACTCGCCGTCCGTCCGGCGGGCGACCGGGTCGATGACCACCAGGAGCTGGTCGCCGTCGCCGGGGGGCTCTGCAGCCGACACCTCGGTCCTTCCTCGGGTAGCATCTTGGTGCAAGAGCCCCTTGCGCTATTGCGCCAGGGGCTTCGTCTATTCCGGGGCACCCGGTTCGACGGACAGGCTTTGTCGTACATCGTCGTGCGGCAGGTACGACCTTTACGTACGCCCCTGACCTTGGACATGCCCCGCCCGGAAGGGGTGTACGCCTGTGCCCGCACTTGTGCTGCTCGGTGCTCAGTGGGGTGACGAGGGCAAGGGGAAGGCCACCGACCTCCTCGGTGGTTCCGTGGACTATGTGGTGCGCTACCAAGGCGGTAACAACGCCGGTCACACGGTCGTCGTAGGCGACCAGAAGTACGCGCTGCATCTGCTCCCCTCCGGAATCCTGTCGCCGGGCTGTACCCCGGTCATCGGGAACGGTGTCGTGGTCGACCCGGCGGTCCTGCTCTCCGAGCTGAGCGGTCTGAACGAGCGAGGCGTCGACACGTCCAAGCTTCTGATCAGCGGCAACGCTCACCTGATCACTCCGTACAACGTCACCCTCGACAAGGTGAGCGAGCGCTTCCTCGGGAAGCGGAAGATCGGCACGACGGGCCGCGGCATCGGCCCGACGTACGCCGACAAGATCAACCGGGTGGGCATCCGCGTCCAGGACCTCTACGACGAGTCGATCCTGGAGCAGAAGGTCGAGGCGGCGCTGGAGCAGAAGAACCAGCTCCTGGCCAAGGTCTTCAACCGGCGGGCGATCGAGCCCGGCCGGATCGTGGAGGAGATGCTCCAGTACGCGGAGCAGATCAAGCCGTTCGTCGCCGACACGACCCTGATCCTGAACGACGCCATCGACGAGGGCAAGGTCGTCCTCTTCGAGGGCGGCCAGGGCACCCTGCTCGACGTCGACCACGGCACGTACCCCTTCGTCACGTCGTCGAACCCGACCGCGGGCGGCGCCTGCACCGGCGCCGGCGTCGGCCCGACGAAGATCAGCCGGGTCATCGGCATCCTCAAGGCCTACACGACGCGCGTCGGCGCGGGCCCGTTCCCCACCGAGCTGCACGACGAGGACGGCGAGGCGCTGCGGCGCATCGGCGGCGAGCGCGGTGTCACCACCGGCCGCGACCGCCGCTGCGGCTGGTTCGACGCCCCGATCGCGCGGTACGCGACGCGGGTCAACGGCCTGACCGACTTCTTCCTCACCAAGCTCGACGTGCTCACCGGCTGGGAGCGGATCCCGGTCTGCGTGGCGTACGAGATCGACGGCAGGCGCGTCGAGGAACTCCCGTACAGCCAGACCGACTTCCACCACGCGAAGCCGATCTACGAGAACCTGCCGGGCTGGTCCGAGGACATCACCAAGGCGAAGACCTTCGACGACCTGCCGAAGAACGCGCAGGCGTACGTGAAGGCGCTGGAGGAGATGTCGGGCGCACCGATCTCCGCGATCGGCGTCGGCCCCGGCCGCACCGAGACCATCGAGATCAACTCGTTCCTGTAGGACGCGCGGCGCACGCGCCGGGCGGAGCGGGGGGGGGGGGGGGGGGGGGGGGGGGGGGGGGGGGGGGGGGGGGGGGGGGGGGGGGGTGAGGGGGGGGGGGGGGGGGGGGGGGGGGGGGGGGGGGGGGGCGCCCCAAGTAAACGAAGCAAG
>NZ_JBVJCD010000004.1:0-55329 GCF_055588985.1 Streptomyces sp. NPDC041970 | reverse complement strand
TTTTTGTGGGGGCAAGCAGAAGATCCCGAAGGGAAGCAAATCCGCGGCCCCCCCCCCCCCCCCCCCCCCCCCCCCCCCCCGCGTCGGGCCCCTCCCGCCGCGGGGCGGGCGGCGGTGGTGGCGGCCTCGTCCACATGGTGGGCGGGACCGAAGATTTTACCCGCGCGGTCCCGTCGCGCCGCCGGGCGGTCCCGCGGCGCCGCACCCGGAGTCAGGGCTGCTGGGGGCCCTCTTGACAGCCTCGGCGGGCGCGGGCGCGAGCGCGCCCGTCCCCCTTCGGAGACATGTTCGACGCTGGTCTGGACCTTGACAGGTCCAGACCAGCGTCGTTGAGTGTCGGTCACCCCCACGGCGGCGCACGGCCGGACGTCGCGCCGCGTCTAAGGAGTGATCCCGTGATCCGACGCGTCATGAGTCTGCTCGTCGCGCTGGGCGCGCTCGTCGCCACGCTCGTCGTGCTCCCCGCCACCACCGCGCAGGCCGCCGCCTGCGCCGCGGCCTGGAACTCCTCCGCCGTCTACACCAACGGCGGCTCGGCCTCGTACAACGGCCGCAACTACACCGCCAAGTGGTGGACCCAGAACGAACGGCCGGGCACCTCCGACGTCTGGGCGGACCAGGGCGCGTGCGGCACCGGCGGCGGCGACGACGGCGGCCAGACCAACGGCTTCGTCGTCAGCGAGGCCCAGTTCAACCAGATGTTCCCGAACCGGAACCCCTTCTACACCTACAGCGGTCTGACCGCCGCGCTGAGCGCCTACCCGGCCTTCGCGAAGACCGGCACCGACGAGGTGAAGAAGCGGGAGGCCGCGGCCTTCCTCGCCAACGTCAGCCACGAGACGGGCGGGTTGGTCTACATCAAGGAGATCAACGAGGCGAACTACCCGCACTACTGCGACGCCACCCAGTCCTACGGCTGCCCGGCCGGCCAGGCCGCCTACTACGGCCGCGGCCCCATCCAGCTGAGCTGGAACTTCAACTACAAGGCCGCCGGTGACGCGCTCGGCATCGACCTGCTCAGGAACCCCTACCTGGTCGAGCAGAACGCCTCCGTGGCCTGGAAGACCGGCCTGTGGTACTGGAACACGCAGAACGGCCCCGGCACGATGACCGCCCACAACGCCATCGTCAACGGCGCCGGCTTCGGTGAGACCATCCGCTCCATCAACGGCGCGCTGGAGTGCAACGGCGGCAACCCGGCGCAGGTCGAGAGCCGGGTCAACAAGTTCACCCAGTTCACCCAGATCCTCGGCACCACGGTCGGCTCGAACGTGCGCTGCTGACCCCGCGAACCCCACCGCGTACGGGGGGTGCGTCCGGCTCACGCCGGGCGCACCCCCCGTACCCGTCGAGGCGGCGGGACCCCGGCTCACGCCTCCGCGCGTTCCGGCGCCGCCGGGCACTCGGGTCCGCCCTGTGCGGGCGCGGCGTCGCGCAGTGGCCGGCGCGCCCAGAACAGCAGCGCCAGCACCCCCGGCTCGTCCTGACCCGGTTTCTCCAGGCGGAGCCGCGCACCCCCTGACGGCCGTCCCCGGCAGGCGTGAGCGGTCGGGGACGCCCCCGCCTCCGACAGCCGGCGGCCGGGCCCCGGACGGCGTGTCCGGGACCCGGCCGCCCTGGCCTCACTTCGTGAAGATGAAGTACTTCCAGGCCCCGTGCGTCGTGGAGTTGACGCTGTCACCCGAGGACTCGTTGACGTAGCTGGACCGCACCCGCATCTTGTAGCCCGTCTCGTGCGGGCCCGCCAGCGTCACGATCGAGACGCCCTTGGAGCCGAGCGCGAAGTAGCCCTCGCCCGCGTCGTACCACGTGCCCTGGTAGTTGAGCTGGAGCGTCAGCCGCTGCGCACGGCCCTTGTGGTAGGTCATCTTCGTGGTGAAGACCGGGTTCTTCTTCTTGCTGTAGTACGCGTACGGCGTCTTGCCGATCTTCGCCGTCTTGTACTGCTTGGAGAGGGTCGTGGAGACCTTCACCTGCGCGTACGCCGTCGACTTGACGGACGCCGGGGCGTACCGGCCGTCCCCGGCGAACACGGCCGTGACCGTCGTGTCGCGCGCCATGTCGACGGTGACGGACAGGTTGCCCTTGGAGTTGACCTTGGCGCGCTTGACCAGCTTCTTCGGCTTGTCCGCGCCGAAGGGGTCGGCCCACAGCTCGACGACCCGGTTCTTGTACGTCTTGCCCAGCGTGGCGGTGAAGGAGAGGTCCTTGCCGTACGTGTGCAGGGAGTTGTGCCGGTTCAGCTTCATCCAGGTGCCGGCCCGCGAGACCGTGACCACGTCGGAGCCGGAGGAGGCGGTGTGCGTGGCGTCGCCCGCGTAGACCGCCCGGTACGTCACCTTGCCGCCGGTGGGCGGGGTGTCGGCGAACGAGAACGAACCGTCGGACTTCAGCGCCGCCGAACCGAGCGACCTGCCCTTCGGCGCCTCCATGTCGGTGCGGACGACCGAGACCTTGGCGCCCGCCGGGAACGCCGTGGGCGCCCCGACCTTGCCCGTGATGGTCAGCTTCTTCGCCCGGTCGGCCTTGGCCGGGGCGAACAGCTTCAGCGCGGTGACCGCCTTCGACGGGTCGGTGAGGACGCGGAAGCTGCGGATCCCGTCGCTGTTCGTCGTGACGGCGAACAGCCGGCTGGCGTCCGGGGCCCACGAGAGGCCCCCCGAGTCGAGCCTGTCGGCGCCGTGGCCGGAGCCGTCGTCGGTCCCGGTGTCGGGGAAGTCGTAGGTGCGGACGGCCTTCGCCGCGCCCTTCGGGTAGATGTACACGTCCCGCTCCCACGGGCCGGCGACGCCCGCCGCGACCGTCCCGTTGGGGGCGATCTCCACGGCGACGGGGAACGTGGCGGACGCGTAGGGCTTCTCGGCGCTCAGGTCGGACGTCCGGTACACCTGGTGGTGGGGCGGTGACGTGCTGCTCGCGGTGACGAGCCGCTTGCCGTCCGGGGTGAGCGCCAGGTCCTTCAGGTTGATCGCGTCGCTCAACCTGAAGGCGGTCCGGGCGGGGGTGCCCGAGGCCACGTCGTACACGGCCAGGGGGGTCGGGTTGTGGTTCTCGATGGCGGCGGCCAGCATCCCCGGCGCGCCGGGCGTCGAGTCCAGGTGCGGGGCGATGTTCCACAGGCGGTCCGGTTCCTGGCCCAGGGCGACCACGGGCTCCGCGCCGGACAGGTCCAGCGAGCCGATGTTGCCCTTGCCCTCATGTCCGTACCCGAACCAGAGCTTGCCGCCCGCGAGCGCGGGGTGCGACGGGTAGGTGCCCTCGCCGGTCGGGTAGCGGGCGGACTCCCTCAGCGTGGCGGTGTCGACCGCCACGATGGCATCGGCCTTCGAGACCGCCACGTAGAGCGTGCCGGAGTCCGGCGACAGCTCCAGGCCCCACGCGCCCGGCAGCGCCGGGAGGGTGGCCGTGACCTTGCCCGTGTAGTCGGTGACCAGGAGCTTCCCGTTGACCGAGTCGCTGATGAAGACCTGCTGGTGTACGCCGTCGGTGACGATGTCGCCCAGGGACGCCATGGGAAGGAGTCTGCTGCTGTCGGCGGCGGCGGGGTTCGCCGCTCCGCCGACCAGGACCACGGAACTGAAGAGGACCGCGAGCGCTGTCGCGGTCGAGATTCTGCGCGTGCGCACAGTTGCTGATACCCCCACGGTATGAGAAGGGGCCGCGTCGCCCTGGGATGAGAGAAACGTCGGGGCGCGGCCCGAACCGCAGATTAATGCATGGCCGAAACACTGGGGGACCAATTTCGTGCGGGAGGGGCCGGGTTCGGCGTCCGGCCCGCCGCCGGGGCCGCGCGGGCCCGGTCACCGCACGCGGGTGTAGGTCAGGCTCTCGCCCGATCCCATCGCGGTCCGGCGCAGCGAGCCGTCCGGGAGCAGGGTCAACTCGGTGGGCCTGCCGGGGGAGCAGGAGGTGGCCGGCGCGCCCGAGGTGACGCTGGAGGGTCCGATGCGGACCGGGCCGCCCGCGGGTGGTCGGGACGCCAGGTGCGCGGTGAACGCGCAGCGGTACGTGGAACCCGACGCGAGGGGGCCCTGGGCGGTGAGGGTGAGCACCGGGTCCCCGACACGACCCTGACGGAGCGTCAGGACACGGCGGGCGGTGCCCCGGTCGGTGGGCAGGGAGCCGGACCAGGTGCCCACGTACGCGGGGGGCAGGGCGCCCGCGCCGCGCTTCCGCCCCTGCTGCCCGCCCGTGCGGTCCGTCGTTCCGGCCGTGACGGAGGGGCCGGGGGAGGCGGTCGGCCCCGCGCCCCGGCCGCTCAGGAACGCGTGGACGGACCCGCCGGCCCCCAGCGCGACGACCACGGCGACGGCGACGAGCGCGACGGTCGCCCCGAGGGGGCGGCGCTCGGGGGCGGGCGGCGGGGGGAGCGTGAAGTACGGCGGGACGACGGGCTGTTGGGAGCCGGGCCCGTACGGCGGATGGTGCTGCGGGTACGGGTGGGGCTGCGGCGGCACGACGGGCCGGACGGCGGCCGGGGCGACGGGCCGGGCGGGGGTGGTCGGCGGGGCCGGGGGCGCTGCGCCGGCAGGCTCCGTGACCCCGTACGGGCCGAGTCCGGCGGGTCCGGTGTGGCTGTACGGGCCGGGGGGTCCGGCGGGTTCGGTGTGGCCGTACGGGCCGGGGGGTCCGGTGTGGCTGTACGGTCCGGGTCCGGCGGGTCCGGTATGGCTGTACGGTCCGGCGGGTCCGGCCGGTCTCGCGGGGGTGCTCGGGTCTGCGCCGTCCGGCGCGTCCCCCGCGCCTGCCGCGTCCCCTGCGTCCGTCGCGCTTCCCGCGTCCGGCGCGTCCCCCGCGTCCCCCGAGGCCGCCGCGTCCGTCGCGCCTGCCGCGTCTCCCGCGCCCGCTGTGTCCGTCGTACCCGCCGTGGCCCGTATGCCCGCCGACGCCACCGGGTCCTCGGTGTCGAGCAACCCCGCCGCCTGGCGGCCCAGTTGGGCGAGGAGCGTGCCGGGCAGCCAGGGCTCTTCGGCCTCACCCCCGCCCAGCCGCTCCAGTATCTCGTCCGTACCGGGGCGGGCGGACGGGTCCTTCGCCAGGCAGTCCCGGACGACGGCGGCCAGGGCTCCGGGTACCCCGGTCAGATCGGGGTCCTCCTGGGCTATCCGGAACATCAACGCGTGCGCCCCGCCGCTGTCGGCCGTACCGAAGGGCAGGCGGCCGGTGGCGGCGTACGCGAGGACGGACCCCAGGCAGAAGACGTCGCAGGCGGTCGTCACGCGCTCGCCGCGCACCTGCTCGGGGGCCATGAAGCCCGGCGACCCGATGAGCACGCCGGTGCGGGTGAGGTCGCCGTCCGGTACGGAGTCCAGGGCGCGGGCGATGCCGAAGTCGATGACGCGGGGGCCGTCGACGGTCAGCAGGACGTTGGAGGGCTTGAGGTCCCGGTGGACGAGCCCGGCCCCGTGGATGTGCCGGAGCGCGCGGGCGAGCCCGGAGCCGAGGAGCCGTACGGAGCGGTCGGGCAGCGGCCCGTACGCCCCCGCGCCCCCGACCGGTGCGCCGGGGCGGCCGGAGACGACGCGCTGGAGGGAGGGCCCGGCGACGTAACCGGTGGCGACCCAGGGGACGGGGGCCTCGGTGTCGGCGTCCAGCACGGGCGCGGTCCAGGCCCCGCCGACCCGTCGCGCGGCGCGGACCTCCTGGCGGAAGCGGGCGCGGAACTCGGCGCGTTCGGCCAGCTCGCGGCGGACGAGCTTCAGGGCGACGGTGCGTCCGCGCTCGGAGCGGGCCAGGAACACCTGGCCCATGCCGCCTTCGCCGAGGCGGCCGAGGAGGCGGTACGCACCGACGCGGTGCGGGTCATCGGGCCTGAGCTGGTCCATGGTGCGCGTCCTCCCCGGTGCGTCCCCCGCGGCCCGCACGAGGATAACGCCGCCGCCCGGCGGACGACCGACCCGCGGGCCCCTGTGTACGACACCTGTCCGGAGCGGCCGGTTCCCCTGCGGGCGGCCCCTGGCCGCGGCGGGGACCCGCGTTCGCCGCTGCACCGCACCCGGCAGGGCCGCCCGACCCGACACCCTGCCGACCCGCGCACGCCCCGCGCCATACAAGGTGGCCATGGAGACGGCCCCCGCCGACCCCTACGCTCGCCGCATGACCCCTCATCCCCCTGCCGCCCCGTACGTGGACCCCGCCGCCGGTGCGGCCGTGAAGGCCGCGGACCGCGCGCACGTCTTCCACCCCTGGTCCGCCCAGGACCTCATCGACCCGCTCGCCGTCGCCGGCGCCGAGGGGTCCCGGTTCTGGGACTACGAGGGCAACCGCTACCTGGACTTCAGCAGCGGTCTCGTCTACACGAACATCGGCTACCAGCACCCGACCGTGATCGCCGCCATCCAGGAGCAGGCGGGCCGGCTCGCCACCTTCGCGCCCGCGTTCGCCGTCGAGGCGCGCTCCGAGGCCGCGCGCCTCATCGCCGAGCACACGCCGGGCGACCTGGACAAGATCTTCTTCACCAACGGCGGGGCGGAGGCCGTCGAGAACGCCGTCCGCATGGCCCGGTTGCACACCGGCCGCGCCAAGGTGCTCTCCGCCTACCGCTCGTACCACGGGGCCACCTCCACCGCGATCAACCTCACCGGCGACCCGCGCCGTTGGCCCTCCGACAACGGATCGGCGGGCGTGGTCCGCTTCTGGACGCCGTTCCTCTACCGCTCCCCCTTCCACGCGACGACCGAGGAGGAGGAGTGCGCCCGCGCACTCCAGCACCTCACGGACACTCTCGCCTTCGAGGGGCCGTCCACCGTCGCCGCGATCGTCCTGGAGACCGTGCCGGGGACTGCGGGCATCATGCCCCCGCCGCCCGGTTACCTCTCCGGGGTGCGCGAGATCTGCGACCGGTACGGGATCCTCTTCGTGCTCGACGAGGTGATGGCCGGATTCGGCCGCACCGGCGCGTGGTTCGCCGCCGACCACTTCGACGTGGTGCCGGACCTGCTGACCTTCGCCAAGGGCGTCAACTCCGGTTACGTGCCGCTCGGCGGCGTCGCCATCAGCGCGGAGATCGCCGCGACCTTCGCCACCCGTCCCTACCCCGGCGGCCTCACCTACTCCGGCCACCCGCTGGCCTGCGCCGCCGCCGTCGCCACCATCGGCGTGATGGAGGACGAGCAGGTCGTCGAGCAGGCGGCCCGCATCGGCGAGACGGTCCTCGGCCCCGGCCTGCGCGAACTCGCCGAGCGCCACCCCTCGGTCGGCGAGGTCCGCGGGCTCGGCGCCTTCTGGGCGCTGGAGCTGGTCCGCGACCGGGAGACCCGCGAGCCGCTCGTCCCGTACAACGCCTCGGGCGAGGCCAACGCCCCGATGGCGGCCTTCGGGGCGGCGGCGAAGAAGCACGGACTGTGGCCGTTCATCAACATGAACCGGACCCACGCCGTCCCCGCCTGCAACATCACCGAGGCGGAGGCCAAGGAGGGGCTGGCGGCCCTGGACGCCGCCCTCTCGGTCGCGGACGAGCACACGGTGTAGGCCGCGCCCGCCCCACGGAGGGCGCGCACGCCCCGTACGCGCACGGCCCCGTACGCGTACGCCTCGCACGCGCACGCCCCAGCGCGCACGCCTCGCGAAACCGCGGAAGCGTGCGTGCACCTCCGTACGCGCAAGCCCCCGCGCACGTACGCCCGTTCGCGCCGCGTACGCCCTGCGCGCCGCGCACGCACCCCCGCTCCGCGCACACCGTGTAACCGGATGTCCTTGTTCCGTGCGCGATCGGGCCCTCGTGCGGCCCCGCCGTGCCCGGAAACGGGCACGGCGGCGACCCTGGCTTAAGGTGACCCGGACTGACAGTGAGCCCGGCCGGGAACCACCGGCGCACGGGGACCGACGGGAGGGGCCGGTATGCGTCGGAGCGGAGGTGTGACCCGCAGTACCCTGCGCCAGCAGATCGCTGACGCGCTGCGAGACGAGGTGCTCGCCGGGCGTCTGCCGCCGGGCCGGGAGTTCACGGTCAAGCAGATAGCCGAGCAGTACGGGGTCTCCGCGACCCCCGTCCGCGAAGCCCTCTTCGACCTCTCCGCGCAGGGGCTCCTCACCTCCGACCAGCACCGGGGTTTCCAGGTCCGGGAGTACACCGTCGCCGACTTCCGGGCGATGGCCGAGGCGCGCGCCCTCATCGTCGAGGGCCTCTTCCGCGACACCGACCGGGTCGCGGTCCGGCCCGAGGGCCTCGCCTCGATCCGGCGGCGGGCCGCGGAGGCCGCCCGCGCGGCCAGGGGCGGCGAACTCGACGTGCTGATCGGGTACGACCTGCGGTTCTGGCGCGAGCTGGGCGGGTTCGTCCGCAACCCGTACATCGCCGACTTCCTCACCCGACTCCGCGTCCAGGCTTGGGTGTTCGCCGTGCACCGGCTGCGCGGCGAGAGCCCCGACGAGAACCTGCTCTGGTTCGGCCACGAGGAGTTGGTGGAGGCCATCGCCCGCGGCGACCACGACCAGGTCCACGCCGTCCTGCGCTCCTACTACACGCACGCCCTCGACTGGGCGGACCGCCTGGAGGCGCGGTGACCGGCGCCCGGCGGGACGCGGGGGACCCAGCGCCCGCCTGAGCCCCGCCCGCCCGGAGCGCGTCCGGCCCGAAGACCCGCCGGGGCACTGTGCGCGGGGTTCCGCCCGCATTACGCTGGTCGGACGATCGCCCGACCCGTTGGAGAGCGAGACTTCGTGGCCTGTGACCTGTGGCTGGTCCCCCTCGTCGACGTGCTGTGCCACAGCGCCGACAACCCGTTCGCCGAAGAGATCGCCGTCTACGACAAGGCGCTGAACGACGTGGGGCTGCCGCCCGTCCCCGTCTACGCGTACATGCCCGGCCTCAACGGAGAGGTCGCCCCCGTGGCCGGCTTCGACTACGAGGCCCTGCACCTCCTGCGCCGCGCCTACCTGCTCCGGCTGAGCGGGCTCGCCGTCACCCCGGTGACCGGCCTCGACAGCGAGTACGAGCGGTTGCTGGAGATGTTCGAGCAGGGCGCGCAGCAGTCGCACCTGGTCTGGCACTACGACCACGCCGGGGCGTACGTCCCGGTGGACTTCCCCGTTCCGCTCTCCAACGACGCGCTCCTGGCCGGCGGGGGCCCGCTGGGCTCGTCGTACGGGCTGCTGCGCGAGCTGGAGTTCGTCGCGCCGTCCATCGGCATCGACCCGACCAACCCGCCGCCCGCCCCGCTGCCGCCGTCCGGCCCCACCGAGCTGGAGGAGCCGTCCCGGTCGCTGCCCTACGACGACAGCCCGTTCGCCCGTGAACGCCATGTCTGGCTCGGCCTGCACGCGGCGGCGACGCGCAGCCTGGCCCAGGGATCGATGATCATCTTCAGTTGACCGGCCCCGGCCGGGGCCATCCGGAACCGCCGGGGGCGGATCGCGGACCCCCTGGGGCCGAGCGGACCCCCTGGGGCCGACGAGGGCCGACCGGCCCCGTCACTGCCTCCCCGGCCTCCCCGGCCATCGTCCGCCGCGCTCGGCACCCCGCCGCGCTCGCCGCGCTCCGCGCCCGTCGCATCGCACGGCGGCCGCGGACCGAAGGGAAGGCCCCGGCCCGCTGCTCACCGGGGCGACTCCGGGGGCCGCTGGCGCGGCATGTTCGGGCGGGCCGCCACCGAGGGCATCGAGAACCGCCCCGGCGCGGCCGACTCACTGCGCCCGCCGGCGTTGCCGCTGAGGAGGGCCTGCATCCCCATCGGGGCGGGCCCCGCCCGGAACTCCACCATCCAGTCCGCCGTCTCCGACCGCACCAGCTCGGTGACGTCCTCGGAGAACCGCCGCAACACCCCCAGGCACCGCTCCGCGGCCTCGCTGGCCGTGCCCTCGGTCGGCCCGAGCATCTCCCGTACGCACTCCGAGGCCCAGTCGAACTGGAGCGCCTGGACCCGCCGCTGGACGGCCTGGGCCGTCGCCAGATCTCTTATCCAGCCCGAGGTGAGCCCGAAGAACCGGTCGCACGCCATGCAGGCGGCGCCCAGCAGCAGCGACAGATAGCCCCACCCGGCCGAACCGCTCAGCACACCGGTCAGGTCGAACAGCGGCAGGGCGGCCCCGGCCACCACCCCGGCGGCGGTGCCCGTCCGCAGGGCCCTGGCCCCCCGGCGCTTGCCGACCCGGTCGTGGAGATACCAGTGCGCGGTGTTCAGGGCGCCGGCCTCGACCCAGCGGTAGAGCTCGTCGAGCCGTTCGGCCGGCTCGCCCCAGTCGCCGAGGGGGAAGGGGCGCGCGGTCAGATCCCGGCCCCCGCCCCCGGAACGGCTCCCGTCGCCTCGGGCGTCCGTCACGGCCCCGGCAGCGGAACGTTCCCCTCCGTTTTCACCGGAACCTTCACCGGAACCCGCACCGGATTCTTTGCGGGGCGGCCCCTCGGGCTGCATCTCCGGCTGACTCACCGGGGCACTCCTCTGCACTCTGACGGACGGGACGGACGTGTCGGGCTTCCCGGAGCTGGCTCGGGGAGGGCGGGGCGGTCCGCACGGCCGACGACCCTCGCGGGTAACTCTGCGTCACCGACGATGTGCGCACGTGTACCGGTGCACATGCCCTTCCTACCGCCGAATGGTGGGCCGCGGGGACGAAAACGCGGGATTTCCGACTGTGCGGGGCCGCTGGTCAGGTATAGGAGTCATCACGGCGGTTCCGGAATCTCACCCGAAAGAGTTGGCCCCCGGTGGGTGGAGCGCGCCGACCGGGGAGCACGTAGGCTCGGCGTACCGAAACATTTGTCGTCGAAATGCCAGGAGTGACCGTGATTCCCGGTGGTGGCCAGCCCAATATGCAGCAGTTGCTCCAGCAGGCCCAGAAGATGCAGCAGGACCTCGCCACGGCTCAGGAGGAGCTGGCGAGGACCGAGGTCGACGGACAGGCGGGCGGAGGCCTGGTGAAGGCCACCGTGACCGGTTCCGGCGAGCTGCGCGGCCTGGTGATCGACCCCAAGGCGGTCGACCCCGAGGACACCGAGACCCTCGCGGACCTCGTCGTCGCGGCCGTGCAGGCGGCCAACGAGAACGCGCAGGCGCTCCAGCAGGAGAAGCTCGGCCCGCTGGCGCAGGGACTGGGCGGCGGCGGCATCCCCGGCCTGCCGTTCTGACCCCACCGGGCGGCCCCTGCCATCGGTGCCGGGGGCCTACTGGTACCGACCCGTACCCACTACGGTACGGAGCAGGAAGCGAAGAGAGGCGTTCCGTTGTACGAAGGCGTTGTTCAGGACCTCATCGACGAACTGGGCAGGCTGCCCGGCGTCGGTCCCAAGAGCGCGCAGCGGATCGCCTTCCACATCCTGCAGGCGGAGCCGACGGACGTCCGACGGCTCGCCCACACCCTCCTGGAAGTCAAGGACAAGGTCCGCTTCTGCGAGGTGTGCGGCAATGTCGCGCAGCAGGAGCAGTGCGGGATCTGCCGGGACCAGCGCCGCGACCGGAGCGTCATCTGCGTCGTGGAGGAGCCCAAGGACGTCGTCGCGATCGAGCGGACGCGGGAGTTCCGGGGCCGGTACCACGTCCTGGGCGGGGCCATCAGCCCCATCGAGGGCGTCGGCCCGGACGACCTGCGCATCCGCGAGCTGCTGGCGCGTCTCGCGGACGGCTCCATCACCGAGCTGATCCTCGCGACCGACCCCAACCTGGAGGGCGAGGCCACCGCGACGTACCTGGCGCGGATGGTCAAGCCGATGGGGCTGAGGGTGACCCGGCTGGCCAGTGGCCTGCCCGTGGGCGGCGACCTGGAGTACGCCGACGAGGTCACCCTGGGCCGCGCCTTCGAGGGGAGGCGGCTGCTGGATGTCTGACGCCTGCGCCGCGCCCCTGCGGTCCCGTCCGTTCGCCGTTACGGCCCACTCACCGTCCGAGACCGCGCCCACGGGAGGTCCCCTCGATGTCTGACGCCACGCTGAACTCCGTCACGCACGATCCGGGCGACTTCGCCGTCCAGATCGCGGACCAGATCAAGACCTTCATCGTCGCGGTCACCGAGGTGTCCAAGGTCGACGAACCGGAGGAGGCCGTGCCGGTCCTGCTCCTCCAGGTCTCCCAGCTCCTCCTGGCGGGCGGCCGCCTGGGCGCGCACGAGGACGTCCTGCCCGACGAGCGCTACGAGCCGGATCTCGGGGCGGAACCGGACGCGGACGGCCTGCGCGAGCGGTTCGCGGCGCTCCTGGAGCCGATCGACGTCTACTCCGAGGTCTTCGACCCGTACGAGCCCCGCAAGGCCCCGGTCCCGCACCGCATCTCCGACGACCTCGCGGACCTGGTCACCGACCTCGGCCACGGCCTGGCGCACTACGAGGCCGGCCGCACCGCCGAGGCCCTGTGGTGGTGGCAGTTCTCGTACTTCTCGAACTGGGGCTCCACCGCCTCCGCCGCGCTCCGCGCCCTTCAGTCCCTGGTCGCCCACATCCGCCTGGGCCAGCCCCTGGCGGAGCTGGACGGCCTGGACATCGACCAGGATCCGGGCGAGGCCGACCTCGCGGAGGAGGCGGGCCGCGTGATGCTCCAGGAGATCGCGGGCCCGCTGGGGCTGCGCCCGGTGAAGTAGGGCGGTCTCGTTCGGGTCGTGCCGGGCTCGGGCTCCCCCGTATGAGGCGGAGGGCCTCGCGCGGACCACGCCGGGCCCCGCTCCCTCTGCCGCGCCCGCGTCCGCACGCACCGGCCCCGCTCCTCGGTCCGGTCTGGTCCAGGCGGAAGATCCTGGGCCGGGGCGGCCCGAACCGCCGTGCAATGACGGCCCTTGACCTCGACCATGCTTGAGGCGTGAGGCTCGTGCTGTCGGACCGACCGGCACCGCAGCGCGAGGAGTCCCGCATGAGCACCTCATCCGCCCCCACCGCCCCCACCGTCCTCGGGGTGTCCGCCCCGCAGGAGGACGTCGACGCCATCGTGGCGTTCGTGGCCGCCGTGCAGCACGCCCAGCGCGGCGCGCTGCCCGAGGCGTTCCTCAGCGGCTTCCGCGAGGACGCGATCTGGACCACCGCCCACGGCAGGAGGCTGACCGGCCTGCCGGAGATCGGCGCCTTCACCCGCAGTGTGCTCCCGGCGTCGGCGGACTCCCCGGTGACCGCCGCGTACACGGTCGACCTCATCCTCTTCATCCGCCCCGACGTGGCCGCCGTGAAGATCCGCCAGCGCCCGGTCACCCGTGGCGGAGAGCCGCTGGACGTGATCTTCCGGGGGGTGGAGGACCCCGCCGAGCTCATCGCGTCCCGGCCCGAGGCGATCCCCGGCTCCCCGACCTACGTCCTGGCCAAGGACGACGGGGTCTGGCGCATCGCGGCGGGGCAGAACACGTTGGTGATCGACGCGGAGTCGCTGGCGGCCGTCTGACCGGGCTCGTCTGACCGAGTCCGGCTGACCGGGCCCGGCTGATCCGGCCCGGTCGGCGGGGCGACGGGGGTCCGCTTCGGCCTCCCGCCGCCTCCGTGCGTCACCGCTGCCCCCCCTTGGGCCCCGCCCCGCCCCGCATCGCCGCACCGGTCCCGCCCCGCATCGCCGCAGGTCGGCCCGGAGCTCAAGCCCCGAGCGGCGAGCCCCGCGCCCCGAGCCCTCTTCTGGGGAATGGGTGGTCAGGTTCAACCCACCCACCCTCCCTCCCCGGTTCCGACCTGCGCCGACGGGGCGGCGGATGACGTTTGGTGACCGGGTTGCGTCGGAGCGTGCGCACGCTCTATGTTCACGAACAGCAACCCACTATCCGAAAAACGGACGACCCCGGCGGTGCTACCAACACCAACCGGGGTCTGGCCGTACGAGATCGAGGAAGAGTCGATCCCCCATGGTTACCGCCCACATTAGTGCTGCCCTGCGCGCTCCCGCCCACCCCATGGCGAAAGCCGGGTACGGCAAGCGCCTCGCTCCCGACCAGGCCCCGCCCCGCGCCGCCGACTTCGCCGGCCTGGAGCCGCGCGAGGCGGCCATCGCCGCGTACATCGACCGGCTCCCCGAGGGCGCCGCGATCGGCTACAAGGTGCTGGCGGAGGAGTTGCCGGACTACGGGCAGCAGGCGTGCCGCAGCGCGCTGGACCGGCTGACCGGGGCCGGCCACCTGCGCCGGATCAAGGTGCACCTCACCATGGCGGACGGCCAGATGCGGTGGGTGACGCGTACGTACTTCTCCCGGACCGCCCGCGACGCCGACTGGTGGGCCGCCTACGTGCGGTTCATCCGGGGCGTGGACGCGCCGGGCCAACCCCCGGCCCCGGCCCCGGCGCACGCCCCTGCGACCCCTGCCCCGGCGCACGCGCTCGCCACCCCCGTACCGGCGCACGCGCCTGCCGCCGTCCGCGCTGCGGCCCCCGCTCCCGTGCACGTCTCGGCCGCCGTTCACGTGCCCACCGCCGGGCGGGAGCCCGAGTCGGAGCCCGGCGTACGCGCCCCGCGCTCGGAGGCGTACGGCGTCCTCGCCGGGCTCGGCGGCCGCGAACCCCGGCTCCAGCTCTCCGAGGGGGAGTGCGTGGAGCTGGAACACCTGGTCGGGGAGTGGCTGGCGCGCGGCGTCGGCCGCGAACAGATCACCCAGGTCCTCACCTCGGGCCTGCCGACGCCCGTGCACTCGGCCGGGCGCTTCCTTCGCAAGCGACTGGAGAGCAAGATGCCGCCGACCCCCGCCCCGCTGCCGGAGCAGGACCACCCGCGCGAGCAGGTCGTCGCCGCCGTGATGGTGTGCATGTTCTGCGACGAGGACGAGACGACGACCACCCTGGACCAGGGGGTCTGCCCCGACTGCCGCGCCGACATCGCCCGCGACGAGGCGAACGGCCTGAGCGGCGACGTACCGGACACCTTCCTGGCCCGGCCGCGCACCGGGGTCGACGTCGCCGCCCGGATGGCCGAACTCCGCTCGGCCACGGGCCGTCCCTCCCTCCCCGCTCCGAGGCCGCGCCGCTGAGCGACCGGCCGAGCGGCCGGCCCGGCGGCACGCCGACGGACGCCCCCGGCTCGCGCGTACCGGCCGGGGGGTGTGGGCTGGACCACAAAAAGGAGTGCGCTACTCCGGTATGGGCAGCAGCCCCGTACGAGCGGTCCGGGCCGACACGCCGTACCGGGTAGTGAGCGGGATATCTCACCATCTGGTAGGGACGGGTCGATTCCGGGCTGCTCGTTAGACTGAGCCGACCGCAGTAATGACTGAGCGAGGAGCGCACGTGGGCCTTGTCGTGCAGAAGTACGGAGGCTCCTCCGTAGCCGATGCCGAGGGCATCAAGCGGGTTGCCAAGCGAGTCGTCGACGCCAAGAAGAACGGCAACCAGGTGGTTGTCGTGGTGTCCGCGATGGGCGACACGACGGACGAGTTGATAGACCTCGCCGAGCAGGTGTCTCCGATGCCTACCGGCCGCGAATTCGACATGCTGCTGACCGCCGGCGAGCGCATCTCCATGGCCCTGCTGGCCATGGCGATCAAGAACCTGGGCCACGAGGCCCAGTCGTTCACGGGCAGCCAGGCCGGTGTCATCACCGACTCGGTCCACAACAAAGCGCGCATCATCGACGTCACTCCGGGCCGCATCCGGACCTCGATCGACGAGGGCAACATCGCCATCGTCGCGGGGTTCCAGGGCGTGAGCCAGGAGGGCAAGAACATCACCACCCTCGGCCGCGGCGGGTCGGACACGACCGCGGTCGCGCTGGCCGCCGCGCTGGACGCCGAGGTCTGCGAGATCTACACGGACGTCGACGGCGTCTTCACCGCCGACCCGCGCGTCGTGAAGAAGGCGAAGAAGATCGACTGGATCTCCTTCGAGGACATGCTGGAGCTGGCCGCGTCCGGTTCCAAGGTGCTGCTGCACCGCTGCGTCGAGTACGCACGCCGTTACAACATCCCGATCCACGTCCGCTCCTCCTTCTCCGGACTGCGCGGAACCTGGGTCAGCAACGAGCCGCAAGGGGACCAGAAGGTGGAGCACGCGATCATCTCCGGAGTCGCCCACGACGTCTCGGAGGCCAAGGTCACCGTCGTCGGCGTCCCGGACAAGCCGGGGGAGGCGGCCGCGATCTTCCGCGCCATCGCCAACGCCGAGGTCAACATCGACATGGTGGTGCAGAACGTCTCCGCCGCGTCGACCGGGCTGACGGACATCTCCTTCACCCTCCCCAAGGCCGAGGGCCGCAAGGCCATCGACGCCCTGGAGCGGACCAAGGGCTCCATCGGCTTCGAGTCCCTGCGCTACGACGACCAGATCGCCAAGATCTCCCTGGTCGGCGCGGGCATGAAGACCAATCCGGGCGTCACGGCCGGCTTCTTCGAGGCGCTGTCCGACGCGGGCGTGAACATCGAGCTGATCTCGACGTCCGAGATCCGCATCTCGGTGGTCACCCGCGCCGACGACGTCAACGAGGCCGTGCGCGCCGTGCACACCGCCTTCGGGCTCGACAGCGACTCCGACGAGGCCGTCGTCTACGGAGGCACCGGCCGATGACCGCGCACCGCCCTTCGCTCGCGGTCGTCGGTGCGACCGGGGCGATCGGCGGTGTCATGCTCCGCATCCTCTCGCAGCACGCGGATGTCTGGGGCGACGTCAGACTCGTCGCCTCGCCGCGCTCGGCCGGCCGCAAACTGGTCGTGCGCGGCGAGGAGAGCGAGGTGCTCGCCCTCACCGAGGACGTGTTCGACGGCGTCGACGTGGCCCTGTTCCTGGTGCCGGACGAGGTGTCCGCCCGTTGGGCCCCGCTCGCCGCGTCCAAGGGCGCGGTCGTCATCGACGACTCGGCGGCCTTCCGGCTCGACGAGGACGTCCCGCTGGTCGTCCCGGAGATCAACCCCCACGCCGCGCGGCTCCGTCCGCGCGGCATCGTCGCGTCCCCGAACTGCACCACGCTGTCGCTGATCGTCGCGGTCGGCGCGCTCCACGCCGAGTTCGGGCTGCGCGAGCTGATCGTCTCCTCGTACCAGGCCGTCAGCGGCGCGGGCCGCGACGGCGTCGCCGCCCTGCGCGAGCAGTTGTCGCTGGTGGCCGGTACGGAGCTGGGCACCCAACCCGGCGACGTACGCCGCGCCTTGGGCGACGGCCTGGGCGCCCCCGAGAGCCGGGCGGGCGACGGGTTCGGGGGCGGCGCCGGAGCCGTCGCCGGGTCAAGGGCGGGTCTTGGCACCGGTTTCGGGGCCGGTTTCGGCTCGGGGGGCGGGCTCGACGGCGGTTCGCGTTCCGGTCTCGGGACCGGAGCGGGGCGCGGGTCCGGTCTCGGGTCGGGGTCCGGGTCCGGGAAGAGCCCGTTCGCCGCCCCCGTCGCGCTGAACGTCGTGCCCTGGGCCGGTACGGACGCCGGGGACGGCTGGTCGTCCGAGGAGATCGCCATCCGCGAGGAGTGCCGCAAGATCCTGGACCTCCCCGCCCTCAAGACCACCGCCACCTGCGTGTACGTCCCCGTCGTCGCCACGCACTCCATGTCCGTCCACGCGCGGTTCGAGAGCGAGGTCACCGTCGACCGGGCCCACGAGATCCTCGCCACCGCTCCCGGCGTGGTGCTCTTCGACAGCCCCGCCTCCGGTGACTTCCCCACCCCGTCCGACGTGGTGGGGACCGACCCCACCTGGGTCGGCCGGGTCCGGCGCTCGATGGACGACCCGCACGCCCTGGAGATGTTCCTCTGCGGCGACAATCTCCGTAAGGGCGCGGCTCTGAACGTGGCGCAGATCGCCGAATCCGTGGCCGCCGAATTCCCCCGCAGCTGATCGGACCCGTTGGGCGGGCCGGTGAACGCCCGCTGGGCGAATCGCTGGCCTGAACCCCTTGAGCTGGGACATTGTCGTATCCGACGATGATGTCCCGGCCCACTGCAACCGCATGGCGGACGGGCGGCGTCTATGTCCTCACTTCTTGCGGGGCCGGGACGCCATGACGGGGCATTTGGGGAAGAGCAGGTGCGTATGAGGGCATGTCGCACAGCGCCGAACGGGGCGCCGGCCGCGTACAACCCTGGCGGGGAGCAGCGTGTCCAACAGGCGTGGCAGAGGTTCTCGACATCACAGTGGTGGGCCCGTTGCGAGGCGCGCCGGTGCGCCCGCTCCGGAGGCCCCGCGCGCCCGGCGGTATGCCGGTGATCGCGCCCATGCCCGCCGCGCGTACCGCCCGGTTGCCCGTGCAGCGCGGGAGCGCTGACGAGGCGGTGGCGGCGGGGACCACGGTCGACCACCTCACCGAGACCTACCGTGCCCACTACCGCTCGCTGCTCGGTCTCGCGGCCCTGCTGCTGGACGACACCGCCTCCTGCGAGGACGTGGTGCAGGAGGCGTTCATCCGCGTGCACTCCGCGCGCAGCCGGGTCCGCGAGCCCGAGAAGACCCTCGCCTACCTCCGCCAGACCGTGGTCAACCTCTCGCGCTCCGCGCTGCGCCGCCGCATCCTCGGGCTGAAGCTGCTCTCCAAGCCCATGCCGGACATGGCGAGCGCGGAGGAGGGCGCGTACGACCAACTGGAACGGGACGCGTTGATCAAGGCGATGAAGGGCCTCCAGCGGCGCCAGCGCGAGGTGCTGGTCCTGCGGTACTTCGCGGACATGACGGAGGTCCAGGTCGCGGAGACGCTGGGCATCTCGCTGGGTTCGGTCAAGGCGTACGGCTCCCGTGGCATAGCGGCGCTGCGCGTCGTCATGGAGGCGCAGGCATGAGCGGGCCCGAGCACCGGCCCGACTGCCGGCACGAGGAGGACCCCACGGGAGACGGAAGGATGAACGACAGGCCGCAGAAGTCCCCGCACACCGATCCGGCCCGCCCGCACGGCGACGGCTGCCGCGCCGGGACGGGCGCGGAGTGCGCGGACGCGGGCACGGGCGGGGAGGCGCGTACGGAGGCTGAGGCCCCCGGGACCACGGCGGGCGTCCCCCCCGGGCCGCGGGGTCAGGCTCCGGCGGGCACGCTGACGGACCTCTTCGCGGGCGGCCGCGGCGCGTCCGCGCCGAACGAGTTCGCCGAAGCGGACCTGCGCCGCCTGCTGCACGGCGCTGTGCGCGGGTTGGAGCCCTCGCGGGGGACCCTCGACCACCTGCACCGCGCCGTCCCGGCCCGCCGGGCCAAACGGCGGCAGGCGGTCGTCGGGGCGGCCGCCGCGGCCCTGCTGATCAGCACCGCCGTCCCCGCGTTCGTCCACGTGGCGACCTCGGACGGCTCGTCCACCGCGCACCCCGCCATCGCGGGCCACGGCGAGCAGGCCCAGGGCGGCAACGGAGCCGAAGCCGGCCCCCAGGAGCCCGGCGAACGGCCCGCACAGCCCACCCAGCGCGAGAGCGAGGGCCTCGCGGGCGAACCCGAACCGTCCCGCAGCCCGACCCCCGGCCCAGGCCGCGACCCCGAGGCCACCGTGACGGCCACGCCGTCCGCCTTCCCGCGCGACAGCTTCACGGCCGTCACCTTCTGCGAGCCGGACCAACTCGGGGTGCGGTCCGCGGAGACCGATGCGCCGGACGGCGACGGCACGGTCTACGGCAGCTTCAGGATCGCCAACGTCTCCGCCGAGGAGTGCATGGTCGGCAGCGGCGGAACCGTGGGCTTCACCGCCGTGGGCGCCGCCGACCCGTTCAGGATCGACGTGGTCCAGCACGCACCGGGAGACGCGGCCACCGGCCTGCCCGACCCGGCGCTGGAACACCCCATGGTGGTGCTGAAGCCGTCCACGGCGTACGAGATCCGGTTCGCCTGGGTGCCGTCCGACCCCTGCCCGACCATCGGCCCCTCACCCACCCCGACCCCGACGGTGGACAGCGGCGGGGCCCCGGTGGGCGAGGGCGCCGGACCGTCCGGCGCCGACACGCAGACCCTGCCCGACGACGGCGGAGACACGGCGGCCGGCAGCATCGCCGTGACGCACACCCCCGAATCGGGCGCGCCCACAGCGGAGACGACCATCACCAACGCCTGCACGGGCACGATCTACCGCACAGGCCTCCTCCCCCCACCCTGACACCCACCCACCGAGGTGACCCCGCCGAGGGGGGCGGGGGGCCCGGCGGGGGCTGCCAGTTCGGCCCCCTCCAGAGGTGCGTGGGCCCACCGGCTCCGGCTACGCCTCCGAGACTTCCGACGCCGTCGGAGCCGGAGCCGGAGCGGAAGCGGGGGCTGGAACGGGCGCGGGGGCCGTAACCGCAGCCGGCCCCGGAGCCGCAGCCTCGCCGGCCGACGCGTCGCGGGCGGCCGCCGAACCCTCGGCGCTCGACGCCCCGGCACGCCCCGCCCCGCTCGCCGGACCGTCCGGGTCCGACCGGCCGTCCACGCTCACCGGGCCTTCCGGGACGAGGCCGAGGGCGACGTCGCGGGCAGCCTCGGCCTCGCGGCGGACCAGGCGGAACCACATGAAGAGCACGAAGCCGGCGAAGACGAACCACTCACCCGTGTACCCCAGGTTCTGGAAGGCCTTCAGGTCCAGGCCGGTACCCGGCGGGGCCGCCGCGGGCACCGGCTTCATCGCACCGCCCGCGCCCCCGGCCTCGCTCTCGGGAAGGGTCACCCAGGCGTCGTACACGTCGTACGGGACGAGGTTCACCAGGGTCGCCGCGCTGATCATGCCGAGCTGGCCCTTGGGCAGTCCGCCCCTGACGTCGACACCGTCGCTGTGCGCGCTCTCCGACGCTTGGAGGTCACCGGTCACCGTGACCTCGCCCTGCGGCGCGGCCGGTACACGGGCGCTGCTCGCCTTGCCGGGCAGCCAGCCCCGCACCACCGGCAGAGCCTTGCCGCTGTCCGTGCGCAACAGGTTCAGGACGTAGAAGCCCTGGCGGTCGTCCAGCTCACGACCGGGCACCAGGAACTGGTCGGCGTACCTCCCCGTGGCGATGGCCGGGCGGCCGGACGTGACCTTGTCGACGGGCAGTAGTTCGTCCAGGGGTTTCGCGGCCCGCGTGCTCGGATCGGGCTGCTTCTCCGCCTGTTCGTGCGACTGCACACGGTCCTCGAAGCGGCCGAGCTGCCAGGTGCCCATGAACACGCAGAACGGGATGGCCAGCACGACGAAGAGGTTGATCCCCCACCACCGCGGGGTCAGCAGGAACCGGTACACCCCTCCACGGTACGGTTCCCCGCTCCGGTCGACCGGAGCGGGGTCCACCCCTTATCCCTCCCTTACGCCCCCGTCCGGCCCTTCCACGCTCGCGTTCTCCCCCTTCGGTACCGCCATCCGGCCCCACCGCACCAAGGCCCGCCCCCGGCGCGTCGGCACCCCCGCGCCGGTCCGCCTTCGGCGCGTAGGCCCCACCGCGCCGAAGCCCCCCCCGGCACCCAGGCCTACCGCTCCGAAGCCCACCCCCGGCGCCCAGGCCCACCGCGCCGGTCCCCCCCCCGGCACACCAGCCCCCACAACCCCGGCCCGCCCCCCGGCGCGTCGGCACCCTCGCGCCGGTCCGCCTTCGGCGGGTGGGCACCCCCGCGCCGGCCCGCCCGTTGTGCCTCGGCCCCACCGCGCTGCCCCGACCCCCTCAGGGCGCCCCCAGGTGCTTCAGGGCGAACTCCAGCTCCAGGCGGACTTGCTTGATGCGTTCCTCCACCACGAGCGAGCCGTGCCCGGCGTCGTACCGGTACACCTCGTGGACCGCGCCGCGGGCCGCGAGGCGGTCGACGTAGTTCTCCACCTGGCGGATGGGGCAGCGCGGATCGTTGACGCCCGCGGAGATGTAGACCGGGGCGCGCACCGCGTCGACGTACGTCAGCGGGGACGAGGCCGCGTACCGCTCGGGAACCTCCTCCGGGGTGCCGCCCAGCAACGTGCGGTCCATCGCCTTCAGCGCCTCCATCTCGTCCTGGTACGCCGTGACGTAGTCCGCGACCGGCACCGCTGCCAGGCCCAGCGCCCACGAGTCGGGCTGGGTGCCGAGGCCGAGCAGCGTCAGATACCCGCCCCACGACCCACCGGCCAGGACCAGGCGTCGCGGGTCCGCGAGCCCGGACTCCACGGCCCAGTCCCGCACGGCCGCGATGTCCTCCAGCTCGATCAGGCCGACCCGGTGCTTCAGCGCGTCCGTCCAGGCGCGGCCGTACCCGGTGGAGCCCCGGTAGTTGACCCGGACGACGGCGAAGCCGTGGTCCACCCAGGCCGCCGGACCGGAGGCGAAGGCGTCGCTGTCGTGCCAGGTCGGGCCGCCGTGGATCTCGAAGACCGTGGGGAAGGGGCCGTCACCGGCGGCGGGCGTCTGTACGAGGGCGTGGATGCGGCCGCCGGGCCCCTCCACCCACGAGTCCCGCACGGGCACCGACGGCGGGGCCTTCGCACCGGGCGGGTCCAGGACCACCGCGCCGCTCGTCGAACGCACCGCGGGCGGCTGGGCGGCCGAGGACCAGAGGTACTCCACGGTGCCGTCCGGCCGGGCCGTGGCGCCCGAGACCGTACCTGCGGGGGTCTCGACGCGCACGGGCTCCGCCGCCCCCGGCTCGTACCGCCACAACTCGCTGCGCGCCTCGAAGCTGTGCTCGATGAGCAACGCCGAGCCGTCCGGATACCACTCGGCCCCCACATCGCCCGGCAGGTCGACGGGCAGCGCGGTCTCCGTGCCCGTGACCGGGTCCCAGATCATCGGCTCCCAGCGGCCCCGGCGCTGATGTCCGACGAGCAACCGGCTGTCACCGGCCACCGGAGCGAACCCCAGCACCGACAGCCCCAGCTCCTTCGTGCCGCCCTCGGTGTCGTCCAGCTCCGCCACCGTGGAGCCGTCCCGCCGCACCACGCGCAGCGCCGAGTGCATCGCGTCGCCGTGCTCGGTGTGCTCCAGCGCGATCAGCGTCCCGTCGTAGGAGAGGTCCCCGACCCCGGCGGACTCCCGGTGGCGGTAGATCTCCACCGGCGCGTCGCCCGGCTGACGCACCAGGTGGATCGTCGTGCCGTCCTCGTCGGTCGAGCGGCCGATCACCGCCGAACCGTCCCGGCCGAGGGCGAGGCCCGCCGGATACGAGGGCGCGAGCCCCGGCACGGCCGGCTCGTCCTCCCCGCCGCCGAACGGCTGGCGCATCCACACGCCGTACTCGTCGCCGTCGGTGTCGCTGAACCACCAGATGGTTTCGCCGTCCGGCGTCAGGACGCCGTCGGTCGTCCCGTTCGGCCGGTCGGTGACCTGGCGCTGCTCCCCGGTCGCCCGGTCCCACGCGTACAGCTCATAGGTCCCGGTGGCGTTGGAGACGAACAACGAGCGGTCGGGCGCTTCCTCGGCCCAATCGGGCAGGGACACCCTGGGCGCGCGGAACCGCTGCTCCCACTCCGGCATGGTCGAGACGTTCGGTGATTCGCTCATGCCCCCATGTAACCCGATCGGCCATCCCACCGGGGACCCTGTGGATAACCTGCCCAGCGACCCCCTCCGGCCTGTGGATATTCCCTCGCGTCTCTCCCGGCGCGCGGGTAGCTTTTCCGCCCATGTACTCCCCGACACCGGACGACTGGCAGGCGGCCAACCGCGCACGCTGGGACGAGCGCGTCCCGATCCACGCGGCGAGCGACTTCTACGACCTGGAGGCGTTCCGAGCCGGCAAGGACGCGCTGCGCGCCTTCGAGCTGGCGGAGGTCGGCGACGTCACGGGGAAGACCCTGCTGCACCTCCAGTGCCACATCGGTCTGGACACCCTCTCCTGGGCGCGCCACGGCGCCACGCAGGTCGTGGGCCTCGACTTCTCCGAGCCCGCCGTCGAGACCGCCCGCGGCCTGGCCGAAGCGATGGGGCTCGGTCCGGACCGGGCGGCGTTCGTCACCGCCGACGTGTACGACGCCCAGGCCGCCGTCCCGGATTCCGCGTACGACATCGTCTACACCGGCATCGGTGCGCTGAACTGGCTGCCCGACCTCGGGCGTTGGGCGGAGACCGCCGCATCGCTGGTCGCTCCGGGCGGATTCCTCTACCTCGCGGAGTTCCATCCGCTGACCGACTCGTTGGACGACTCGACCGGCTCGATGGTCAGTCACGACTACTTCAGCCGCGACCCCTGGGTGGCGGAGACGCCGGGCACGTACGCGGACTTCGACGCGCCGACGGTGCACAACCGCAGTGTCGAATGGCAGCACCCGGTGGGCGAGGTGGTGACGGCCCTCGCGAGCGCCGGGCTGCGGATCGAGTTCCTGCACGAGCACGACGCCTCGCTCTTCCCCCGGTTCGGCGTCCTGGAGCGGCACGCGGACGGCCACTACCGCTTCCCGTCCGACCGCCCGCGCATCCCGCTGATGTACTCGATCAAGGCGTCGCGCCCTACGGGCCGACGGGCATAACTGCTGGTCAGTGCCCGGTCCTTCGGACGGTCGGGCCGATTGTCAGTGGTGGCCCCCACACTGGCTCCCATGACCGAGATGACTGGCGGAGCGATGGGTGTGACAGCGGGCGGGGCCGGGGGCCGGCCCGGCGGCGGGGGCCTCGGCACGGCCGCTCTGCGCGCGGTGGTCGAGACGTACTGGACGGCGGCCGACGCCCGTGACTGGAGCGCGTTCGCCGCCACCCTCGCCGGCGATGTGGTGTACGACCTGCCGCAGACGAGGGAGCGGATACGCGGCAAGCAGCGGTATCTCCGCTTCAACCAGGAGTATCCGGGAGCGTGGCGCGCGCGGATCGAGCGGATCGTCGTCGACGCGGAAGCCCGGCAGGCCGCCGCCCGCACCGAGGTGACCGTGGCGGGCGAGGCGCCGGAGGAGATGGACGCCATCCACTTCTTCACGTTCGACGAGCAGGGCCTGATCTGCGGCGTGACGGATTTCTGGCCGGAGACGTACGAGCCCCCGGCCGACCGCGAGCACCTGGTGGAGCGCTACTGAGACCGGCCGGGCACCCGTAGAGCGGGGTGAGCGCGGGAGGGATGGACGCCCGCGGCACGGTGACGGCGGCCCATCGGACGCCCGATGAACCGCCGTAGGTCTGAACGCTGTTCCGCCCGTACCGCCGGCGGACGGGGCAGCGGCTCTGCGTCCTAGACCTCCGAGCGAAGGGCGGGCAGGTAGCCGCCCGACTGCCCTTCCGCCTTGGGGTGGTACGAGTGCTCGATCGGCAGGGTCACGCTGTGGAGCCAGGCGTTCCCGGAGCACAGCTCATGGCCGGTGAAGTCGTCCACCACGCTGGAGAAGGTGAATCCGGCACCGGCGGCCCGCTTGGCGAGGACGTCGTTCAGCACGCCCGACGCGTTGTTGACGGCGGTCCGCTCGGTCTCGCTGAGCCCGGCGGCGCAGTTTCCCGACAACTGGTAGAGACGGGGGTATCCGAGCACCACCACCCGCGCCTTCGGAGCGCGGTCGCGGATGGCGTCGTAGAGCGAATCGAGGCGCGCGGGCAGGGAAGTCCTCATCCGTCCGACCGCGGCGTCGATGCTCTCGATACAGACGGTCTCGCTCGACAGCACGCAGTCCCGCATGACGTCCGCGAACCCGATGTCGTTGCCACCGACCGTGATGCTGACCAGCGACGTCGACGCGCTGAGCACCCGCAGTTGGCCATCGGCGACGGACGAGGTGGTCGCTCCGGAGCAGGCGACGAAGGCGAACGAGGAGGGGGAGTGGGCGGCCGCCCACAGATACGGGTAGGCGTTGGTGCTGCGTCGGCAGTCGCCGCTGTCGGGGAGGTAGTCCCCGGCGCCGAGACCCGAGGAGTAGGAGTCGCCGAGGGCGACGTAACCACCTGCGGTGGCTGCGTTGTTCGCACCCGCCGCGGAAGCCGGACCGACGACGCCGAGAGCGGTCACGGCTGTGAGGGCCAGAGTGGATACGGACGCCCAGAACCTTCGTACTGACATGGCTGCCAGCCCTTCGCGGTGTGGGGGGACGGGAGAGGCACCAGCTTTGTAGCAGCTCGCGGAACCCACCCGTAATGACCGCGACATAAGTCTTCTGATATCGCCGCGTGCCTGTTCGACCAGCCGCTGCGCACAGAGGAGTCGCCGGCAACCACCAGACAGGCGCGGCGAATCAGGCGCATCGCCGAATCTGCGCGACGGCGCTTCGGGCACGCCCGTGCGGTGCGGCGGAGGCCGCGACAGGCGACAGGTTCAGCCGGTCGGCCCAAGGCCCGTACCTGCCACCGAACGTGCGCACGAAGGGTCGTTCGAGGGAGGCGGCCAAGGGCTGGCAACGTACCCGACCATCCGGAGGGGGTGAGCCTAGGATGTGGACTGCCTCGGCCGTCAGGGACCTGCTTGGCCGCCTGTTCCGGACGGCCGAGCGCTCTGCGCGCGTTGTCCTCACGGCGTACGCGTCCGCTCCGCGGAGAAATCAGCTCGCGGGAGAGATGCCCCGGTTCGATACGATGACGGCGGCCCGCAGGCGTGACCGTCACCGCACGTCACGCGACGGGGCGACCGGAGTGGTCGCCGCCTGCCGCCCCCTCCCGACCTGGCCCGCCGCGGCATCGCCGCCGGCGCCGTACGTAGGAAATGGAGCATCCGAGGATGGCTCGACACCTGGTGACCAGCGCGCTTCCCTACATCAACGGGATCAAGCACCTGGGGAACATGGTCGGGTCGATGCTTCCGGCCGACGTGTACTCCCGTTACCTCCGCCAGCGCGGCCACGACGTCCTGTACATCTGCGCGACCGACGAGCACGGCACCCCCGCCGAGCTGGCGGCCAAGGCGGCCGGGCTCTCCGTCAGCGAGTTCTGTGCGCAGGCGCACGACGCGCAGAAGGCGGTGTACGAAGGCTTCCGGTTGGCCTTCGACCACTTCGGCCGCAGCTCCTCCCCGCAGAACGCCGAGATCACGCAGCACTTCGCGCGCAAGCTGTGGGAGAACGGCTTCATCGAGGAGCGGGCGATCCGCCAGGTGTACTCCCCGGTCGACGGCCGCTTCCTCCCGGACCGGTACGTGGAGGGGACCTGCCCGCACTGCGGCTACGACAAGGCGCGCGGCGACCAGTGCGAGAACTGCACCCGCGTCCTGGACCCGACCGACCTGCTGAACCCCCGCTCGGCGATCAGCGGCTCCATCGAGCTGGAGGTCCGCGAGACCAAGCACCTCTTCCTGCTCCAGTCGAAGCTCCAGCACGAGGTCGAGGCCTGGGTGGCCCAGCACGAGGAGCAGTGGCCGCAGTTGTCGTCCTCCATCGCCCGCAAGTGGCTGACGGAGGGGCTGCACGACCGGTCGATCACCCGCGACCTGGACTGGGGGGTTCCGGTCCCGGCCGACACCTGGCCGGGACTGGCGGCCGAGGGCAAGGTCTTCTACGTCTGGTTCGACGCTCCGATCGAGTACATCGCGGCGACGAAGGAATGGGCGGACGCCGCCCCGGACGGCGAGACGCGCGAGTGGAAGCCGTGGTGGTACGAGGCCGACGACACCGTGCGCTACACCCAGTTCATGGCCAAGGACAACGTCCCGTTCCACACGGTGATGTTCCCGGCCACGGAGCTCGGTGTCCGCGAGCCGTGGAAGAAGGTCGACGTCGTCAAGGGCTTCAACTGGCTCACGTACTACGGCGGCAAGTTCTCCACCTCCCAGCAGCGGGGCATCTTCACCGACGCCGCGCTGGAGACGCTGCCGGCCGACTACTGGCGCTACTTCCTCATCGCCAACGCCCCCGAGTCCGACGACTCCTCCTTCACCTGGGAGCACTTCGCCGCCACGGTCAACAAGGACCTGGCCGACACCCTCGGCAACTTCGTCAACCGCGTGCTGTCGTTCTCCCGCAAGCGCTTCGGAGACGAGGTCCCCGCGGGCGCCGTGGCCGGCGCGGCGGAGGCGACGCTCGGCGAGGAGATCGCGCGCCTGCTCGCGGAGTACGAGGAGCACATGGAGGCCCTCCAGTACCGCAAGGCGGCGGCCGCGCTGCGGGCCCTGTGGTCGGCGGGCAACTCCTACCTGGAGGAGAAGGCCCCCTGGCTGGAGATCAAGACCGACCCGGAGGCCGCCGCGCTCACCCTGCGTACGGCGATGAACCTCATCCACCTGTACGCGATCGTCTCCGAACCGCTGATCCCGGCCTCGGCCGCCGCCATGCGCGGAGCCTTCGCCCTGGCCGACGACACCGCGACCTGGGTGACCGCAGACCAGGCCACGTCCTTGGACACCGTCCCGGCCGGCACCCCGTTCACGGTTCCGCCGGTGCTGTTCGCGAAGATCACGGAGGAGGACCTGGAGTCCTACCGCGAACGTTTCGGCGGCGCGGACGCCTGAGCCGGGGGCGGTGCGGCCTCCTCATCGGGTGCTCAGCCGCCGAGGTACCCCCGAAGGTCTTCCTCCCGAAGGCGCTGGTCCGCGTCGGCGACGCCTCCTGCGAAGCGCACGCCTTCACGGACCAGGACGTCCGCGGCGCTCTCCACGCGATCCTGGTCGTGCCACTGGAAGCCGGGGCTGACCTTCCCGGCGGCCGTGAGGACGCGCCAGGGGCCGGGGCACTGACCGCACGTGGCGAGATGCCGGCCGACCGGGACCGCGTGACTGTCGATCGCCGCGGCCAGGTCGCCGTAGGTGGTCCAGCGCCCGGAGGGTATGCGGCTCAGCAGGGTGTGGAACGCGGACCAGTCCTTGCGTGCGCCGCTGAGCTGCCGTGCCAGAGCGGCGAGGTCGGTCCCCGCCAACGTGGCCCACGCCTCGGAGTCGACGCCGGCGGGGACGTGCGCGGTGTCCACGTCCCACCACGTCGTCCCCTGGATGCCGTCGACGGACCGGCCCGTCACGCTCGTGAAGATGTGATGGGCCAGCCCGGTGGGGGAATAGGCGGCCCCGTCCGCGCCCCAGACCAGTGGCTGGGCGGTGTCGTTGGTCCAGGTGGCGGTCGCCCGACCGGGGTCCTCCGCCACCCAGGCGCGGATGCCGTCGCGGACGGCCTCCGTCACGCCGTGGCGCGGCGTCATCCGCAACCTGGCCCCATCGGGCAGCAGTCCCGCACCGACGAGCACGTGGACGGCGTTGCGCGAACGGGTGCGCTCCTGCAACTTCTTGGCCACCGCCTCACCCTCCATCCGGGCCGGGGTGAGCGTGAACTCCTCGACCTCCGGGGTCGGATACACCTTGGTGAAGCCGGCGACGAGGTGCCCTTCCACCCGCCACAGACCGACCTGCACCAGATCGATGTCCAGCCCCATCTCCGACAGCCAGACCACGGAGTGGGTGACCTGCTTGGGGAAGTCGGCGGCGATGATCACCTGCCGGGGCCGCTGGAGCAGTTCCGGACTCCACTCCCCTTCCACGTGGTCGAGCAGGCGCTGCCGGCACACGTCGGCGTCGAGGGGCTGCCCCCGGTGAGCCAGGAAGCGGCGGTGCGCGTCGGCGAGGGTGTCCAGGTCGAACCGGGACACCAGGGCGGCATACGTGATCGCCTGAAGGTGCACGTCCCGATCGGCGGCGCCCCGCTTCAACTCGACCACGACGAGCCGCCCGGTCGCGTCCAGCCCGAGCACGTCCAGCCGGTCACGGGCCGGCACCCCGTCCGTGTCGGCCCACCGGTCGTACTCCGCGGTGACCACGAGCACGGACTCCCCGAGCACCTGCGGATGGGCGATCACCCACTCCTGGAGATGCTGCCGCTCCAACAGGCTCTCCGCGGCCAGCTCGGTGCGCGCTATCGGGATGGCCGTCCGGCCCTCGACGGTGAAGAGATGATCCACGCTGCCCCCTTCGAACGCCCGGCGCGACGCGTCGGACGCCCAGAGCGTACGGGGGCGGGCGGGCCCGCGGATGCCGTCCCGGCGAATCGCCGAAACACCCCGCCGAGCCCGACACCGCAAAGGCCCACACAACACTCAGGGGACCGACTCACAATTCGCATCATGCCCCTGACCTGGTGCTTTAGCTATCGGGGTGGCGGGATTTGAGGCCGCGACCCCTTCGCTCCGAATCAGGGAGGCTGTGAAACCAGTCCAGGACCCGCGACCCTCTGACCTGCGCTGTAGCACCGCATAAGCCCAGTTCAGAGGCGCGAGTTCAAGGCCCGTGCCCCCCCAGTCGTGCATCTGCGATACCTCTCCGGCACCCCTCAGTCCTGGAGACTCATACCCAGTTCACACCCAGAATCGGCAGAAGTGCCGCAGAGGTATGCCCAGGTTGGAGAGGGTGCAACGCCGGATCTGCCCCGACACCCGGGTGTTGCCTCCAGAAGTGGGTGTCGCACCCAGGCGAGCGCCGACTCAGGCCGAGTCGACGGCTGGCCGGGACCCCCTGGTGCCGGAACCGAGGCATGGCCGGACCCGGTGGGGCCCGGCGGGCGGCGGTCTCAGTTCGCCGGGGCGGACACGGCGGCGTGCAGCTCCCGGACGCCAACGGCACGAGGGTGCCGCTGCGCCAACTCGGTCACGATGCTGCGGATCGCGGGGCGGTCTCTCACCTCGCCGGGGCTCGCACGGTGGGCGTCGAGCAAGGCGCGGGCGGTCTGCTCAGGGCGGTCCCACGCCCACCAGGCACGTGCCATGTCCGTGCCCAGGCGTGCCTTCCGCTCAGCCGTGGGGAAGTACTCGGGCCGAAGGTTCCGCCCCGCCTCCAGGGCGGCGCCGGCGTCGCCGAGGGCCCAGTGGACGCCGACGGCGTAGAGGTCCACGGCGGCCGGGCTGATGGGGAAGAGACGCCCGGCAGGTGCCTGGAGCGGCAGGCGGCGTGCGGCCCGCCGTGCCTCCTCGGCCATGGCCAGGGCCTCCGTGCGCCGGCCTCCCCGGGCGGCGGTGTAGGCCAGGGTGCACAGCATCTGCGCGTAGGCCGACGAGGCCGCGTCCGTCCGCAGCCCTGTCACCTCCACCCGGGCCGCGGCCGATTCCATGAGAGTCTGGGCTTCCTCGCCCCGGTCCTGGTGGCGCAGCACGATCGCGAGCTCGCGAGAGGCAGCAGCGGCGGCGAGCGGGGACCCGGACACCTCGGCCCAGGTGCGCGCGCGGTCGGCGGTGAGGCGGGCCTGCTCGTACGAGCCGAGCTTGATCAGCAGGGCGGCGCTCAGGCCGTAGACGGAGGACAGCCGTGCCTGGTCCAGCTCGCGGCGCGAGGAGGCAGCGGCGTGCCCGTCGGCCAGGAGGCCCGGCAGCAGTCCGAGGAGCTGTGTGTGGGCCCCCTTGTCGTAGAGGTCGCGGGCGGAGGCCACACGGGCGTCCAGGGCACCCCGGCCCGTCGGCGGCGGGGTGTCGGCCAAGGCCCGGTCCATGCCGAGCAGCATGGCGGCCGGGACGGTCGCCGTGGCGGCGAGCAACGAGCGGCGGCGCATCGGGTCCTCCTCGGCGTGCGGACTGGCCGACACTCTAGTGCTGGCCAGTCCGGAAGAAGCGGGGGGGGGCCAGAGAACTCACCAGGACGTGTCGAGGAACGCCCACCGTGGAGGCGGCCCGGTGAACGAGCGTCAGGTCGGTGACACGAGTCCGGCGTTCCATCCGCGAGACCGTCGCCGCCGAACACCCCAGGTGCTCGCCGAGTTCGGCGAGCGTCCATCCTCGGTGCTCACGGCCCAACCGTACGAGTCCGCCCGGTTGTCGCCGGGCGACTAGCTCCCTGACCTTCGCGCTGTCCCAGAGCGGGTCACCGGGCACTGGTCCCTCCCCCCTGCTGCACGACCGGGGGCCAACACGGTACGGGCGTGGGACGGCGCCCGTCGAGACCGTTTGCGCGACGTGCAAACGCCTTGCAAGGAAACCTGGTTGATCGCCGAGCGGGTGCCGGATGCGGTGTTCTCGTTACATCGCCCCGCACCTCGTGGGGCACCATCCAAGGGAGGCACCATGGCAACCACAGCCGACAGCGCCGTCGCCACCGATCCGGTGACCGGACCGGCCCGCTCCCCCCGGGACATCGTGCCGGCGGACCTCTGGGAGAAGCAGGTCGGCCTACTGATGCGGGACTACCCGTACGACTCCGTCATGGCCACCCGCGTCCTCGGCCAGGGCTACGCCTACCTGCTCACCGCCATGTCCCTCCGGGGCCAGGGCCTGGGACTCGCCCCGAGCAAGCTGGTCGACATCGGCGCCCACACGATCATCCTGGACACCGTCGCCTACGCCGAGCTGTGCGACAAGTACAACGGCGGACACTTCCTGCACCACGTGCCCAAGGTCGAGATGAAGAACGACGGGTCGGTCATCAAGACCGCCCACCTCGTCGCCCGCGCCGGTTGGGAGGTGGACCCCCCGTTGTGGGAGGGCGCCGCCGACTGCGGCCCCTGCCACCCGGGCAACGACTCGCACTGACCCCCACGTGACGCCCTCGGCGGTCCGGGCCCACGGCTCGGGCCGCCGAGGCACGCCCGGGCGACTTTCGTCCGAACCGGCAGCAGCCCCCCGCACGATGCCGCCAGGATGACCCAGGTGACGACCACGACCACAGACCTATGGCACCACTACGGTCGGGCCCGCGCCGCGCAGGATCACGCCGTCCCCGACTCCTTCCGCTGGGCTTGGGGCCAGGAGGACGGGCCGGGCCCGGAAGTCCTCGGCGACCTCACCGGCAAGACCGTGGCCGACCTCGGCGCCGGCGCCGCCCGCCACGCCGCGCACCTGGCCGTGCACCACGCCCCGAGCCGGATCGATGCCGTGGACGCGTCCCCGGCCCAGCACAGCATGGCCACCGCCCTGTACGCCGACCTCGCCCCGCGCCTGCACTTCGTCCACGCGGACGTCGTCGCCCACCTCCGTGCGAACGCGGGCGCCTACGACGTGCTTTACAGCCACTTCGGGGCGGTGGACTTCACCGATCCCCGTGAGTTGCTTTCGGCCGCCGCTGACGCGCTCCGCCCCGGTGGGCGCCTGGTCTTCTCCACCCTCGCCCACTACCTGTCCGGCAAGCCCGCGCAGCCGGACGTCACGGCCGTCGAGGTGCCGGCGAAGACCCCGGAGGGCGAGAGCGCCACCATGCACCGGTGGGTGCTGCAGGCACACGTGTGGACCAAGGTCCTGGACCAGGCCGGGTTCACCGACATCCGCGTCGAGGCGCTGTCCGCCGGCGACGGCCCCCGGCCCGCCGCGACCCTCCTCGTCACGGCCGAGCGTCCCGCCACCTGAGACCGGGCCGGGGAATGCCACTGCCCCGGGCCGCGTCTCCTGGGCTCCGGGGCCGCGGTGCGTTCGCGCTGAGGGTCAGCTAAGGCGTGCCGGCTGCCTCAAGGACCGGCTGACCCGTCGCGGCTCCGCCACGGCCACCCCACGCTCCTCTTGGAGGAGCGTGGGCTGCCCGAAGGTTCTCGCGGACGAGCGCCTGGGTCACGAGGACGGATCGGTCAGCGCCCGGTACACCCACGTGACGGACACCATGCGCGCGCTCCTCATGGACCAGCTCACCGAGGTCTGGCACGAGTCCCTGGATGACAGGCTGCTCCTCACCCCGCGCTCCCCGGCCCCGATCCTCGACCGGCTGTTGCGGCAGCGCGCCGCCGAATGGTGACACCCTGTTTCAAGATCACACCCAGATGACACCCAGATACAACGCAGCCAGGGCCGGTCTCCCTGAGGGGAAACCGGCCCTGACCTGTTGCTTAGCTGTCGGGGTGGCGGGATTTGAACCCACGACCTCTTCGTCCCGAACGAAGCGCGCTGCCAAGCTGCGCTACACCCCGATGCCCACCGGACTCCCGGCGACATCGATTACTTTAGCCCACCGGCGGCCGGAGGCGAAATCCGGTTTCTTCGGCGGTGGAGCCGGCCCGCCACGTCCGGTCGGAGGTGGTCTGCGGCGGTGAGGAGGGCGCCCAGGGCCGCGAAGAGAAGGCCGAGGGCGAGAGCCTGGGTGAGGACTCCGGCGTAGCCGTACGTGTCGACGTCGAGGAACGGGTATGGGTAGCGGGCCGGGGCGCCGGGGGAGAGCAGGGCTCCGCGGGTCAGGGCGTAGGCGGAGTAGGCCAGAGGGGCGAGCAGCCAGAGCGGGACGTGGGCAGGCCGCAGGGTTCTGGGGGTGGTCAGCAGGAACCAGTCGACCGCCACGGCCAGGGGCGTCGCCGTGTGGAGCAGGAGGCTCGCGGCGGGGGGCGGGCCGGGGGCCGCGTAGTTGGCCAGGACCAGGTGGTACATCAGCCCGGAGGTCGCGGCGAGCAGGAGCACCCCGCCGGACAGCCGCGGCGGCAGCGGTGGGGCGCCTCGCCACGCGCGTACGGCCGACCAGGCGAAGGCCCCCGCGACCAGCGCGTTCGCCAGGACCGTGAAGTGGCTCAGCGCCCTCGGCGGCTCCCCGACCACCAGAGCGGCGAGCGGGCCCGCGAGCGCGGCCCCGCACACCAGGGCGCGCAGGGCCGCCGTCCAGGGGTGGGCCGTCCTGACCTGGGCCGGGAGCGCCTCCGCCGCCCGAGGGCCGGGGAGGAGGGGCGTGCCGGGGGCGGTCATGGTTCGTACCGTATGCGGAGGGGGAGGGCCCCGCGATTCGTCGTCCTCCGCCGTCCGGGACGGCGTACGCCGTCCCGAGGGCTCGCCCCTCGACCGGCCCGGAGCCGCAGACGCGCGCCCCGGTCTCCGCCGTCAGGCCGTCGGGGCCAGCGTCAGCAGGGTGGCCTCGGGGGGGCAGGCGAAGCGGACCGGGGTGTAGCGGTTGGTGCCGCAGCCCGCGGAGACGTGGAGGTAGGCGCGCCGGTCGCCGACCGTGTGGCTGGTCAGGCCCTTCACCCGGTCGGTGTCCAGGTCGCAGTTGGTGACCAGGGCCCCGTAGAACGGGATGCACAACTGGCCGCCGTGCGTGTGGCCCGCCAGGATCAGGGGATAGCCGTCGGCGGTGAAGGCGTCCAGGGAACGCAGGTACGGGGCGTGGACCACGCCGATGGAGAGGTCCGCTCCGCTCTCCGGGCCGCCCTCGACCTCGGCGTAACGGTCCCGCTTGATGTGCGGGTCGTCCAGCCCGGTGAACGCCAGCTCCAGGCCGTCGAGCTTGAGCCGGCCCCGGCAGTTCGACAGGTTGAGCCAGCCGGCCTCGTCGAAGGCGTCGCGCATCGGCTCCCACGGGTTGTGGACGACGCCGACCGCGGGGGCGTTGCCGTTGAGGCCGTGCTTGCCCTGGACCTTCTCCAGGAGGTAGCGGGCCGGGTTGCGCAGCTTGGGGCCGTAGTAGTCGTTCGAGCCGAAGACGTACACACCGGGGAACTCCATCAGCGGGCCCAGTGCGTCGAGCAGCTCGGGCACGGCTTCCGGGTCCGAGAGGTTGTCGCCGGTGTTCACCACGAAGTCCGGGCGCAGCCCGGCGAGCGACTGGAGCCAGGCGCGCTTCTTGCGCTGACCGCTCACCATGTGGATGTCGGAGACCTGGAGCACGCGCAACGGGCGGGCCCCACGCGGGAGTACGGGGACGGTGACGCGGCGCAGCCGGAACGAGCGGGCCTCGAATCCGGCGGCGTAGGCCAGACCGGCCGCGCCGACCGCGGCACCGACTGCCGTGACTTTCAGGGGTACTCCGTAGCGTGCGCGCATGTGTCCATCGTCGCAGACACGGCGGGGCGACCGGAAAACCGGCGGGCGGCACAGGCCGCGTACCTGTCACAATCGCGGCATGACCACGCTCAAGTCCAAGCTCAAGGAAGACCTCCACACCGCCATGAAGGCGCGTGACGAGCTGACCTCGTCCACCCTTCGGCTCACCCTCACCGCCATCACGAAGGAGGAGGTCAGCGGCACCACGGCGCGCGAGCTCTCCGACGACGAGGTGCAGAAGGTGATCGCCAAGGAGGCGAAGAAGCGCCGCGAGGCGGCCGAGGCCTTCGCCCAGGGCGGTCGGACCGAGCAGGCCGAGCGGGAGAAGGCCGAGGGCGAGCTGCTCGACGGGTACCTGCCCAAGCAGCTCACCGACGACGAGCTGGACGCCCTCGTGGCGTCCGCCGTCGAGGAGGCGAAGGCCGCCGGGGCCGAGGGGCCGCGTGCGATGGGCGCCGTCATGAAGATCGTCACCCCTAAGGTCGCCGGGCTCGCGGAGGGCGGCCGGGTGGCCGCCGCGGTGAAGAAGCTCCTCGCCGGCTGACCGGGAGGGCACGCGGACAGCCGGACCCGAGGCGGTGTTCCCGAGGGGGTGGTCGGGTCTCCGTGTCCGTCGCTGTCGTCACGGCCGTCGGCCTTGGTCCGGTGGGCGTGCGGTGTTCCCGAGGGGTGGTCGGTCTCCGCGTCCGTCGCAGTCGTAACGGCCGCCCGCCTCGGTCCGGCGGCCCCGCAGAGACCACCGCCCTCCGAGCCGCCCGTCCCGCCGGCCCGGCAGACGCCACCGCCCTGCGAGCCGCCCGCCGCTCCCGGCCGTGCGCTCCTCCCCAGCGGGCAGGCGAAGCCGTAGGACGCTGCTGCCGAAACGACGAGAGGGTGGGGCGCCCGGTCCTCGACCGGGCGTCCCACCCTCCGTCATACAGGGGGTGCGAGGGCTCAGGGGCCGTTGCCGCCCAATCCGCCGAGCACGCCCTCCGGCAGTTCGATGCCGTCGAACGGGTCGCCGTCGCCGGGCTTGGCGTTGCCGCCACCGCCGGGCTTCGCGTTGCCGTCGCCGGGCTTGGCGTTGCCGCCACCGCGACCGGGGTTCGGCTCGCGGCCGCCCTGCCCCTTGTCGGCGCTCGGCTTCTCCTGGGCGCGGGGCACCTGGACCGGGCTGAACGTGGGGGTCTCGGACGCGTCCAGCGCGCCGGTCATCGCGATGCGCCAGATCGGGCCGGGGAGGCAGCCGCCGCAGACCTTGTCGTAGTACTGGCCGCCGATGGTGACGTCGAACATCGAGCTCTTGTCGCCGATGTCGTCGCCGACCCACACCGCGGTGGAGAGGTTCGGCGTGTACCCGACGAACCAGGCGTCCTTGCGGTCGTTGGTCGTACCGGTCTTGCCCGCGTTGTCCCGGTCGCTGAGGCCGGCCTGCGTGCCGGTGCCGTCCTCGACGACGCCCTTGAGCATCTGGTTGATGGTGTCCGCGGTCTTCTCGCTCATCGCCCGCGAGCACTGCGTCTTGGGGACCTTGAGCTTCTTGCCGTTCGCGTCGGTGATCGACTCGATGGCGATCGGCGTGCAGTACGTGCCCCGGTTGGCGAACGCGGCGTAGGCGCCGGCCATGGAGAGCGGGGTGCTCACCTCACCGCCGAGGGTGATCGAGGGGTACTCGCCCACCTTCTTGCCGTCACCGCGCTCGTAGCCGACCTTCTTGGCCATCTCCACGGTCTCGCAGAGGCCGGCCTTCTGCTCCAGCAGCGCGAAGTAGGTGTTGATGGACTTGCCGAGCGCGCTCGTCATGTCCCAGGAGCCCTTCTCGGACTCCAGCTCGTTCTGCAGCTTCCAGTCCGCGTAACCGGCCGGGGAGCCGGAGCAGTTGCGGAAGTCCTGCTCCTTCAGCGTGATCTTCCAGTCCGTGGCGAACGACGTCGCCGGGCTGATGCCCTTCTCCAGCGCCGCCGCCGCGGTGAACGGCTTGAACGTGGAGCCGACCTGGAAGCCGTACGTGCTGCCGCCCATCCTGTTGCTGACGGAGAGGTTGAGCACGGTCTCGTTCTGCTTCGGGTCCAGGCCGTACGGGCGGGACTGGCCCATGGACAGGATCTTGCCGCTGCCCGGCTGGACCTGCACCACCGACGCCGCGAACTTGTCGTCCTTGTTGACCTTCGCGGTGGCCGCTTCGTTGGCGGCCTGCTGGGCCCGCGGGTCCAGCGTGGTCCGGATGGTCAGACCGCCGAGGTTCCAGAGCTTCGCGCGCTCCTCCTCGGTCTTGCCGAAGGCGGGGTCGTTGAGGATCGTCTTGCGTACGTAGTCGCAGAAGAACCCGGAGCCGCTGACGGCGGTGATGCAGCCGTTCTTCGGCCTGCGGACCTGGAGCTTGATCGGGGTCTCCATGGCCTTGTCGGCCTCGGCCCGCGTGATGCTGCGGACCGCCGCCATCCGGGCCAGCACCGTGTTGCGGCGCTTGGTCGCCTCCTCGATGTCGTTGACCGGGTCGTAGCGGCTCGGCGACTGGACGAGGCCGGCGAGCAGCGCGGCCTCCTCCAGCTTGAGGTCCTTGGCGCGCTTGGAGAAGTAGCGCTGGGAGGCGGCCTCGACGCCGTACGCCTGCTGCCCGAAGAACGTGATGTTGAGGTAGTTCTCCAGGATCGTCTTCTTGCCCAGCTCCTCCTCGACCTGGATCGCGAACTTCAGCTCGCGGATCTTCCGGCCGAGGGTCTGCTGGGTGGCCGCCGCGACCTTCTCGGGGTCGTCGCCGGCCTCCTCGACGAACACGTTCTTCACGTACTGCTGGGTGAGCGTGGACGCGCCCTGCGCGGTCCCGCCCGCCTGCACGTTGCGGTTCATCGCCCGCAGGATGCCCTTGAGGTCGACGGCCCCGTGCTCGTAGAAGCGGGAGTCCTCGATCGCGATGATCGCGTCCTGCATGTACGGCGAGATGTCCTTCAGCGGGACGACCGTGCGGTCACGGGAGTAGACCGTGGCGATGGCGCCGCCGTCGCGGTCCAGGATCTTCGTCCGCTGGCTGAGCGGAGGGGTCTTGAGATTGGAGGGGATCTCGTCGAATCCTTCGACCGTCCCCTTGGCGGCGAGCCCCAGCGCTCCGGCTGCGGGCAGCGCGATGCCTGCCAGCACAGCTCCGGAAAGCGCGGCGACACCGAGGAACTTGGCGGCCTGCTGGGTCGTGGTGAGACCCCCGCCCGAGCGCTTCTTTGGCATGGGGGCAGCCTACGTTCTCATTCGCCGGACAGGCGTATAGGCCTTGGCCTAAGCTGCTGCCAACTGTCACAGCAGTCCGGTTCGGTAGCAAGTCGCGTGCGCCCCCATGCACGTCTTCTGGTCATTCTTCGCCTGGTCGACGCGTAGCCACACCGCTCAGAACCCGCCCAGTGCGACGTTCTCGGAATCGCCCGGTCAGTCAGGGAAAGTCCGTTGTGACTTGAGTGTTCTGTCCGCATTGATGGGCGATGGTCGCGCATGTCCTCGCATCACTCCCCTGGGTGATCTGCCGCATACGCATAGTCCGTTCGGACCATTCAAGATTGGGCCCGAAGGGGGTGTTGTGGTGTCCCCACCTTCCGTAACGTCCTCAACCGGCAGCGGTGAATATGCCGCTACCGCCGTGGGGGAGCCTCGATTCGGGAGAGGACGGCGCCGGCATGGGCTGGGTAACCGACTGGAGTGCGCAGGCAGCCTGCCGCACTACCGATCCGGATGAACTGTTCGTACAGGGCGCAGCGCAGAACAGGGCCAAGGCGGTGTGCACCGGATGCCCGGTGCGGACCGAGTGCCTGGCCGATGCGCTGGACAATCGCGTCGAGTTCGGCGTGTGGGGCGGAATGACGGAGCGGGAGCGCCGCGCACTGCTGCGCCGCCGCCCCACCGTCACGTCCTGGCGCCGACTGCTGGAGACCGCGCGCAGCGAGTACGAGCGGTCCGCCGGCATGTTGTCCGGAGTCATCGGACTGGAGGGCGAGGAGCTGCACGAGACGTACGCCGCCGTCGGGTAGCCGCGCGGGCGGCCCCGTCGTGCGGCAGGCGGCCGCGGCGGTCCGGCAGGGCGGTTACGCCGTTCCGGTCGGCGCGGGGTCCAAGCGGTTCGCGAGGCGGTCGCCGATGGCCCGCAGGCCGTCCAGGTCGTGCACATCGCCGGGCAGCGCCGCCACGCTGGTCACCGGCACCTCGGGGTGCCGGGCCGTGAAGCGGTCGCGGGTGCGGTGTTCGCGGGCGACGATCTGCATCCGCTCGGCGTGCAGTCGCAGCAGACCCGCCGTCAGCTCGTCGACGCCCACGAGCGCCTCCGGATCGGCGGTCCCGTCCGGTGCCGTGCTCCCCGTCGTGTCCTGGTACTCGGACACGGGCCTGTTTTCGGTCCCGGCCTGCCGTTCGGGGGAGAGGGCCGAGTCGGTCGTACCGGGGGCGGTGACCGCGGGGTCGGGGATCACCCGGTCACCAAGGGCAGCCTTCCCTTCCCGTTGATCCACCATGCGGAGTGCGTCAAGATTTTCCGCGGCCTCCAGCGCCTGCTCGGCGGAGAGTCGCGCCGCCTCGCTCCCGTGCACGCGGTTGAGGACGAGACCGGCCAGCGGCATGTCCTCGGCGGCCAGCCGCTCCACGAAGTACGCGGCCTCGCGCAGCGCGTCCCGCTCCGGGGTGGCGACCACGAGGAAGGCGGTGCCGGGCGCCTGGAGCAGCCTGTACGTGGCGTCCGCGCGGCTGCGGAATCCGCCGAACATGGTGTCCATCGCGGCCACGAACGTCTGGACGTCCCGCAGGAACTGGCCGCCGAGCAGCTTGCCCAGCGTCCCGCTCATCATCGACATGCCGACATTGAGGAACTTCATCCCCGCCCGGCCGCCCACTTTCGCGGGCGCCATCAGGAGCCGGATGAACTTCCCGTCGAGGAAGGAGCCGAGCCGCTTGGGCGCGTCCAGGAAGTCCAGCGCGGAGCGCGAGGGCGGGGTGTCGACGATGATCAGGTCCCACTCGTCGCGGGCCCGCAACTGCCCGAGCTTCTCCATCGCCATGTACTCCTGCGTACCGGCGAACCCGGCCGACAGGGACTGGTAGAAGGGGTTCTCCAGGATCGCGCGGGCGCGCTCGGCGTCCGCGTGCGCCTCGACGGTCTCGTCGAAGGTCCGCTTCATGTCGAGCATCATGGCGTGCAGCTCGCCCGCGCCCGCGATGCCGTCGACCCGCCGGGGGACGTTGTCCAGCTGGTCGATGCCCATGGACTGGGCGAGCCGCCGGGCCGGGTCGATGGTGAGGACGACGACCTTGCGGCCGCGCTCGGCGGCTCGTACGCCGAGGGCCGCGGCGGTCGTCGTCTTGCCGACCCCGCCGGAACCGCAGCAGACGACGATCCGGATGCCGGGGTCGTCCAGCAGCGCGTCGGCGTCCAGCGTCTCCGTGTCCCGCGACCGCGCGCCGGGGTCGTCCGGCGCCTCCGTGGCCCGAGCCGTGCCGGGCGTGGCCGGTGTCATGCGTCCCCCTCGTCCCCTGCGCCCTGTTTGCGCAGTTCCACGGCCAGGTCGTGCAGCGCGGTGAGGTCCACCCCGTCGCCCATCAGCGGCAGCTCCACCGTCGGCAGGCCCAGTCCCGCCAGCACGGCCCGCTGCTCCCGCTCCAGGCCGACCCGCTCGGCGTGCTCGGCCGCCTGCTCGACCAGGGGGCGCACCAAGGCGGCGGAACCGGTCACCCCGGCCCGCGTCAGCGCCTTGGCGATCTCCTTGCGGCGGCCGCCCGCGGCGGTGCGCAGGGCGTCCTCGTCCAGCAGGTGCGGGCGGACCATGTTCACGAAGACGCGGCCCACGGGCAGATCGGCCGCGCGCAGCTCGGCGATGCCGTCCGCGGTCTCCTGGACCGGCATCTCCTCCAGCAGGGTCACCAGGTGGACCGCGGTCTCCGGGGACTTCAGCACCCGCATCACGGCCTGCGCCTGGTTGTGTATCGGGCCGATCCTGGCCAGCCCGGCGACCTCGTCGTTGACGTTGAGGAAGCGGGTGATCCGGCCGGTCGGCGGGGCGTCCATGACCACGTGGTCGTAGACGAACCGGCCCCGCTTGTCCTTGCGGCGTACGGCTTCGCACGCCTTCCCGGTCAGCAGGACGTCCCGGACGCCGGGCGCGATCGTGGTGGCGAAGTCGATCGCGCCGAGCTTCTTCAGCGCCCGGCCCGCGCCGCCGAGCTTGTAGAACATCTGGAGGTAGTCGAGGAGGGCGCGTTCGGCGTCGATCGCCAGCGCGTACACCTCTCCGCCGCCGGGCGCGACGGCGATCCTGCGCTCCTCGTAGGGCAGCGCGTCGGAGTCGAAGAGCTGGGCGATGCCCTGCCTGCCCTCGACCTCGACGAGGAGGGTGCGCCTGCCCTCGGCCGCGAGGGCGAGCGCGAGGGCGGCGGCCACCGTGGTCTTACCGGTACCGCCCTTACCGCTGACGACCTGGAACCTGCTCACGTATTCGAGCCTAACCAGTCGAGCCCCGGCCTACGCACGGGACCGTACGTGCCAGGCGTTACAGTCGGGCCCATGACCAAGTGGGAATACGCGACCGTGCCGCTTCTCGTGCACGCGACCAAGCAGATTCTGGACACCTGGGGCGAGGACGGCTGGGAGCTGGTCCAGGTCGTTCCCGGCCCGAACAACCCCGAGCAGCTCGTGGCCTACCTGAAGCGGGAGAGGCCGTAGTGGCGGGCGCCGTCGAGGCGCGGCTCGCCGAACTGGGCCTGACCCTGCCCGCCGTCGTGCCGCCGCTGGCCTCGTACCAGCCGGCCGTGCGGTCCGGGGCGTACGTGTACACCTCCGGCCAGTTGCCGATGGTGGACGGCGCGCTCGCCGTCACCGGCAAGGTGGGCGCCGAGGTCACGCCGGACGAGGCGAAGGAGCTCGCGAGGACCTGCGCGCTCAACGCCCTGGCCGCCGTGAAGTCGGTCGCCGGGGATCTGGACCGGATCAAGCGCGTGGTGAAGGTCGTGGGCTTCGTCGCCTCGGCCGCCGACTTCACCGGTCAGCCCGCGGTGGTCAACGGCGCCAGCGAGCTGCTGGGCGCGGTCCTCGGCGACAAGGGCGTGCACGCCCGCAGCGCCGTGGGCGTGGCCGTGCTGCCGCTGGACGCCCCCGTCGAGGTCGAGGTCCAGGTCGAGCTCGTCGACGACTGAGCCGCCGGCGGCTCGCCGCCACCCGCACCTCCGAGATCCCGCCCCGTCGCAGCGACCGGGCGGGATCTCGCGTGTACGGGGTCGCCGGGGCGGGGCGGGGCGGGGCGGGGCGGGATGCGGTCGGGATGTGTACGGGACGGCTGCGGCGGGCGCGGGGCGTGCTCCAGGCGGTGCGGGGCGCGGTCCGCGGTGTGCACGGGACCGGCGGGGGCGGTGCGGCGTGCGGCCCGAGATGTCTGCGGGGCCGCTGGGCGGGGTCCGAGGCGTCCGCCGCCCGTGTCGGACGAGCACGTGCCTCTCGAACATCGGCGCGGTTCCGGATAGCCTCCGCCCATGCCCTCTGGCCAGTGGTACCCCCCGGAATGGCCCGACCGGATTCGGGCCCTCGCCGCCGGCGAGCTGACGGCCGTGGAGCCCCGGCGGTCCGCCACGGTCATGCTGCTCCGCGACACGGGCGCGGCGGACGCCTCCGGCCGGGCCGGCGGGGGCGGGCCGGCCGTGCACATGCTCCGCCGCCGGACGTCGATGGCCTTCGCCGGAGGCGCGTACGCCTATCCGGGTGGCGGGGTCGACCCGAGGGACGACGACCGCCTGATCGGGTGGGCCGGGCCCTCCCTGGAGCAGTGGGCCGCCCGGCTCGGCGTGGCGACGGTCACCGAGGCGCAGGCCGTGGTGTGCGCGGCGGTGCGCGAGACGTTCGAGGAGGCGGGCGTCCTGCTCGCCGGGCCGACCGAAGGGACGGTGGTCGGCGACACGACCGGGGCGGAGTGGGAGGCCGACCGGGAGGCGCTGGTGGCTCGGGACCTGTCCTTCGCGGAGTTCCTGGACCGGCGGGGTCTCGTGCTGCGCTCGGACCTGCTGGGCGCGTGGGCGCGGTGGATCACCCCGGAGTTCGAACCGAGGCGGTACGACACCTGGTTCTTCGTCGCCGCGCTCCCCGAGGGGCAGCGCACCCGCGACGTGTCCACCGAGGCGGACCACTCGGTGTGGATCGCCCCGTCCGAGGCGGTCCGCCGGTACGACCGGGGCGAGCTGCTGATGATGCCGCCCACCGTCTCGACGCTGCGGGCGCTCACCCCGTACGGGACGTCCGCCGAGGCCCTCGCGGCCGCCGAGGGCCGGGACCTGGCCCCCGTACTCGCCGAGGCCCGCCTGGAGGGCGGCGAGCTGGTGGTGAGCTGGCCGGGGCACGAGGAGTTCACCCGGCACGCGCCGACGGCCGGTCAGAGGGGTGAAGGCGCGTGAGTGACGCCGCCGCCCTGCCGGGGCAGCCGCGCGGAGCCGTGGTGTCCGGCCCCGCCACCACCCGTACGGTCAACGTCCTCGCGCCCAACCCCTCCGCGATGACGCTCGACGGCACGAACACCTGGATCGTCGCGGAGCCGGGCTCCGACCTCGCCGTGGTCATCGACCCCGGCCCGCTCGACGACGCGCACCTGCGGGCCGTGATCGACACGGTGGAGCGGAGCGGGCGGCGCGTGGGGCTCACACTGCTGACCCACGGGCACGCCGACCACGCGGAGGGCGCGGGCCGGTTCGCGGGGCTGACGGGGACGAAGGTGCGGGCCCTGGACGCGGCGCTGCGGCTGGGGGACGAGGGCCTCGCGGCGGGCGACGTGATCACCACCGGCGGTCTGGAGCTGCGCGTGGTGCCGACGCCGGGGCACACCTCGGACTCGCTCTCGTTCCATCTGCCCGCCGACCGGGCGGTGCTGACGGGGGACACGGTCCTCGGGCGCGGCACGACGATGGTCGCGCACCCGGACGGGCGGCTCGGCGACTACCTGGACACGTTGCGGCGGCTGCGTTCGCTGACGGTCGACGACGGCGTCCACACGGTGCTGCCGGGCCACGGGCCGGTGCTGGACGACGCGCAGGGGGCCGTGGAGTACTACCTGGCCCATCGCGCGCACCGGCTCGCCCAGGTCGAGACGGCGGTGGAGGCCGGACACCGTACGGCGTCGGAGGTGGTGGCCCATGTGTACGCCGACGTGGACCGCTCCCTGTGGCCGGCCGCCGAGCTGTCCGTACGGGCACAACTGGAATACCTGGCCGAGCACGGACTCATCCGGAGGCGGGAGCCGCCGCTCCCGTAGCGGCCGGACCGCCGGCGCGCGGCGGGCGGGCCCCCGGCGGCCGTGCCGGGCGGTGTGCGGCGGAGCGAAGGGCCCCGCCGACCGGAGCGCGCGGGTCGGCGGGGCCGTTGGGATCGTCCCGTGCGGCTCACCGGCCGGTGCTCCGGGTCAGCGCGAACGCTTCGCCAGCCGCTCCACGTCCAGGAGGATGACCGCGCGGGCCTCCAGCCGGAGCCAGCCGCGGCCCGCGAAGTCCGCGAGCGCCTTGTTGACCGTCTCGCGCGAGGCGCCGACCAACTGGGCCAGCTCCTCCTGCGTGAGGTCGTGCACCACGTGGATGCCCTCCTCCGACTGGACGCCGAAGCGGCGCGACAGGTCCAGCAGGGCGCGGGCGACGCGGCCCGGCACGTCGGAGAAGACCAGGTCGGACATCTGGTCGTTGGTCTTGCGCAGCCGCCGGGCGACCGCGCGCAGCAGGGCGGTGGCCACCTCGGGCCGGACGTTCAGCCAGGGCTGCAGGTCGCCGTGGCCGAGGCCGAGCAGCTTGACCTCCGTCAGCGCGGTGGCGGTCGCGGTCCGCGGGCCCGGATCGAAGAGCGACAGCTCACCGATCAGCTCGCCGGGGCCGAGCACGGCCAGCATGTTCTCGCGCCCGTCGGGCGAGGTGCGGTGGAGCTTCACCTTGCCCTCGGTGACCACGTACAGCCGGTCCCCCTGGTCGCCCTCGTGGAACAGCGCGTCTCCACGTGCGAGGGTCACCTCACTCATCGAGGCGCGGAGCTCCGCGGCCTGCTCGTCATCGAGCGCCGCGAAAAGCGGGGCGCGCCGCAGAACGTCGTCCACGAGTTCTCTCCTTGTCGGCCTGTCCCGGGAACCGTGGTCCCCATCATGCCGGACGGTAAAACAGTGCGATCAATCACAAACCAGTTTGACGCACGGGAGTGCCGGACCCTACGGCAGGGGGCCGATCGGGCGCGGATACCCGGTCACATGGGTGGTTGTCCGCGGCTGGCTCTAGGCTGGCCGGGTGTCCAGAACGCCGGGCAGAGCGCAGGCGGCGGGGGCTCACGGAGCGTCCGGGAGCCGTGATTCCGCTGAGAGCGAACAGCCCCGGCCGTGCCCGAAGAACGCCGCGTACGGCTCCCCGGAGACGCGCGTCGCCCCGGAGACCGGGGGACCGCTTCCGGAAGTCGGCCAGGAGGTCCGCAGTGTCACCGTCAACGCCCGGCACGACGCCCGACGAGCCGAAGGGGGGACCGGCACCCCGGCGCGCGTCCGCCGCCGGGGCCGGGGGGCGTGCGCGCAAGGCCCCGAGGGCGGAGTCGCATCTGGCGATGGTCCGCAGGGCGCGCCGGATCAACCGCGAGCTCGCCGAGGTCTATCCGTACGCCCATCCCGAGCTGGATTTCCGCAACCCCTTCGAACTCCTGGTGGCCACGGTCCTCTCCGCCCAGACGACGGATCTGAGGGTCAACCAGACCACTCCGGCCCTCTTCGCCGCCTACCCCACCCCCGAGGACATGGCGGCGGCCGTGCCGGAGGAGATGGAGGAGATCATCCGGCCGACCGGGTTCTTCCGGGCCAAGACGAAGTCGCTGCTGGGGCTCTCGGCCGCTCTCCGCGACGAGTTCGGCGGCGAGGTCCCCGGCCGTCTGGAGGACCTCGTCAAGCTGCCCGGCGTCGGGCGCAAGACCGCCAACGTCGTGCTGGGCAACGCGTTCGGAGTGCCCGGCATCACCGTCGACACGCACTTCGGCCGTCTGGTGCGGCGCTGGAAGTGGACGGACGAGGAGGACCCGGTGAAGGTCGAGGCCGTCGTCGCCGGGATCTTCCCCAAGAGCGAGTGGACGATGCTCTCCCACCGCGTCGTGTTCCACGGCCGCCGGATCTGCCACGCCCGCAAGCCCGCCTGCGGGGCCTGCCCCATCACCGCGCTCTGCCCGTCGTACGGGGAGGGCGAGACGGACCCGGAGAAGGCCAGGAAGCTCCTGAAGTACGAGATGGGCGGCTATCCGGGCCAGCGGCTCAGCCCGCCGCCGGACTATCCCGGCAAGCCCGCTGCGCCGCTGGGGTCCGCGTGAAGGCGGAACGGCCCTGACCGGAGGGGAGCCGCGGGGGGCGGCTCGGAACGAAACGACGCACGACAGCCGTTGTGCATCTACGGGGGTGCCTATGACACACGCGCACACACACGGCACGACGCGGGCCCGCGGCGTTCCGGCCGACGGTCCGGGAGGCGCCGGGCCCCGACACGCGGGGGCCGGCCCGAGCGGCGGGAGCCGGGGAGGGGCCGAGGGACGCGGCGGCCAGGAGCACGGCGGGCGCGGGGACGCGGAGCGCGCGCCCGAGGAGCGCGGCCCGCGCGGGGACGAGGGCGGGCGCGGGGCCGGGGAGCACGGCGGGCACGGGGCCGGCGGGGCCCCCGCCGGCGTACCGCCCGCTGGCCCGGCGGCCGTCTCCCCGGCCGTCGCGGACAGCGCCGCCCCCGGCCTGCCGACCTCCGGGCCGGGGGGTTCCGGTGCGGTGGTGGCGGGCGGGGCAGCTTCCGGGCCGGGGGGTTCCGGTGCGGTGGTGGCGGGCGGGGTCGCCTCCGACGCGGCGGTTCCCGTCACGACCGACGGCCTGCCCGCGTGGCTCGACCCCGTCGCCCGTGCCGCGCGGAGCGTCCAGCCGCGGCAGTTGAGCCGCTTCCTGCCGCCCGAGAGCGGGGCGGGCCGGCAGTCCGCCGTCCTGATCCTGTTCGGCGAGGGCGAGCGCGGGCCCGAGCTGCTGCTCATGGAGCGCTCGGGGACCCTGCGCTCCCACGCGGGTCAACCCTCCTTCCCCGGCGGCGCGCTCGACCCCGCGGACGGCGACCCGGCCACCACCGGTCCGCTGCGGGCGGCGCTGCGCGAGGCCGAGGAGGAGACCGGGCTCGACCCGCGGGGCGTCCAGGTCTTCGGTGTGCTGCCCCGGCTCTACATCCCGGTCAGCGGCTTCGTCGTGACGCCCGTGCTCGGCTGGTGGCGCGCGCCCAGCCCGGTCCGGGTGGTCGATCCGGCCGAGACGGCACGGGTCTTCACCGTCCCCGTGGCGGATCTCACGGACCCGGCCAACCGGGCCACGGCCGTGCACCCGAGCGGGCACAGGGGCCCGGCATTCCTGGTCGAATCGGCCCTTGTCTGGGGGTTCACGGCCGGAGTGATCGACCGGATCCTGCACTACGCGGGGTGGGAGCGCCCATGGGACCCGGCCAGACAGGTGCCGCTCGACTGGCGCTCATGACACGCTGGCTCTCCTGCTGCGCTGCTCCGGGCCCGGCCCGGACCCCGTCACCACCGACGGGCCAGGTGACGAAAGTGCGAGGCTACAGACGGTGAACGTGCTGGACATCCTGCTGCTGCTCGGTGCCGTGTGGTTCGCGGTCATCGGATACCGCCAGGGTTTCGTCGTCGGCATCCTGTCGGTGATCGGCTTCCTGGGGGGCGGTCTCGCCGCCGTCTACCTGCTGCCGGTCATCTGGGACCGGGTGACCGACGGGTCCGAGGTCTCCACGACGGCCGCCATCGTCGCGGTCGTCATCGTGATCGTCTGCGCCTCGGTCGGCCAGGCCCTCACCACCCACCTGGGCAACCGGCTCCGCAGGTTCATCACCTGGTCGCCGGCGCGCGCCCTGGACGCCACCGGCGGCGCGCTGGTCAACGTGGTCGCCATGCTCCTGGTGGCCTGGATGATCGGCCTGCTGCTGGCCGGCACCTCACTGCCGACCCTCGGCAAGGAGGTCCGCAGCTCCTCGGTGCTGCTGGGCGTCGACCGGGTGATGCCCCAGCAGGCGCCCAACTGGTTCGACGACTTCTCCTCGGTCCTGGCGCAGAACGGCTTCCCGCAGGTCTTCAGCCCGTTCGCCAACGAGCCGATCACCGAGGTCAAGGCTCCGGACCCGGCGCTGGTGGGCAGCCCGGTCGCCGCCCGTGCCAAGAAGTCGATCGTCAAGGTCGTGGGCACGGCCCCGAGCTGCGGCAAGGTCCTCGAAGGGACCGGCTTCGTCTTCTCCGGCCGCCGGGTCATGACCAACGCCCACGTCGTCGGCGGCGTGGAGGAGCCCACCGTCCAGATCGGCGGCGAGGGCCGACTGTACGACGCGAAGGTCGTCCTCTACGACTGGCGGCGCGACATCGCCGTCCTGGACGTCCCCGACCTCAAGGCCAAGCCCCTGGAGTTCACCGACACGGACGACGACGCGCGCAGCGGCGACAGCGCGATCGTCGCCGGCTTCCCGGAGAACGGCGCGTACGACGTGCGCTCCGCCCGCGTCCGCGCCCGTATCAACGCCGACGGCCCGGACATCTACCACCGGGGCACCGTCCGCCGCGACGTGTACTCGCTGTACGCGACGGTGCGTCAGGGCAACTCCGGTGGCCCGCTGCTCACCACGGACGGCAAGGTCTACGGCGTGGTGTTCGCCAAGTCGCTCGACGACCCGGACACCGGTTACGCGCTGACGGCCGACGAGATCCGCGAGGACATCGAGATCGGCCGCACGGCCAACCAGCAGGTCGACAGCGAGGGCTGCGCCCTGTAGCGCGCCGCCCGCCCGGTGAGCGCGGCGCAACGCGGACGGGTCGGCCGGTCCGACTGCGGGCGGCCCGACCCCGTCCCCGTACCGCCGCCGTACCGTGAAGAGCCCCGTCAGCCGCACTGCGGATCGACGGGGCTCGGGGGCGGGGTGTCGGAAGGGTGCGGGGAGGTCAGTTACGGGGGTGGCGCAGGCGCGCCGAGACCCAGCGGGCCCGGCGGCGGAGGATGCGCGGGATCCCGAGCCGGGGATGATGGAGGTCGTGCACGTCGTGTCCCCGGCCGCTGGGGCCGCCCCCTTCATGAGTGCCCGCACCGGCTGTCGCGGTGGAGCGGCGGTTGCGTGCTTCGTCGGTGAAGTCGTGCGTCCAGCCCATACCCCGACGTCTGCCCGTGACGCATGGTCGGTAATCGTGTGGGCGTCAGCCGATTGGCCTATGCGGTAGGCAAGTGGCCAACCCTCGAACACCCGTGCCGTCGCCGGGCCGGGGGCTACCGGTCGGGCTCGGGGTCTTTGAGCCAGTTGACGAGTTCGGTGGAGAAGCCGATCGGGTCCTCCTCGTGCGGGAAGTGCCCGACGCCGTCGAAAAGCCGCCATCGGTAGGGCGCTTCGACGTACTCCCCGGACCCCGCCGAACTCCGGGTGCGGACGGCCGGATCGAGCGACCCGTGCAGATGCAGCGTGGGCACGCGGACCGGGCGCTTCATCCGCCGGTTGAACTGCACGCCGTCCGGGCGGGCCATCGACCGCACCATCCAGCGGTACGGCTCGATCGAGCAGTGCGCGGTCGACGGGATGCTCATGGCCCGCCGGTAGACGTCCAGGGTGTCCCGGTCGGGGAAGTCCGGGGTCCGGGGGCCCGCCCACTCCTCGATGAGACGGCCGACCAGCGCGGCGTCGTCCGCGACGAGCCTGCGCTCCGGCAGCCACGGCCGCTGGAAGCCCCACACGTACGAACCCGCCCGCGACTGGGCGAAGTCCGAGAGCATCGAGGAGCGCCAGCGGCGCGGGTGCGGCATGGAGGAGACGGCGAGCCGGCGGACCAGCTTGGGCCGCATCACGGCGGCCGTCCACGCGAGGTACCCGCCGAGGTCGTGGCCGACGAGTGCCGCATCGGGCTCGCCGAGGGAGCGGATCACCCCGGTGACGTCGAGGGCGAGGTTGGCGGGGTCGTAGCCGCGCGGCGTGCGGTCGCTGCCGCCCACCCCGCGCAGGTCCATCGCCACGGCCCGGAAGCCCGCTTCGGCGAGCGCGGTCATCTGGTGGCGCCAGGTCCACCAGAACTGCGGGAAGCCGTGCAGCAGGAGCACCAGCGGCCCCTCACCCGCCTCCGCGATGTGGAACCGCGCCCCGTTGGCCGCCACGTCGCGGTGCGTCCAGGGGCCGTCGAGGCGTACGGGGCCTCCGGCCGGGGCGCGGCCCGCCGTGGCGGCCCGCTGCTCGTCGCTCCCGCCGGCGGAGGGCCCGTCGCCCGGCGGCCTGCCCGCGGCCTCGACCGGGCGCGTGGCTGATGTCGCCGAGGCGGCCGGGCCCGTCGGGTCCACCGGACCCGTCGGACCGAATGCGCTGGAATCGGGAACCGTCATGTGGACGAGCGTGCCACAGCGGCGGCCTCACCCTGACCGACGCGCCCCTCGCCGCCCTTCGCCGCCAGGCTGCTGCCGGATCGGTCGATGATCGCGGCGGCCTTGACGGACGGGCGCGGGTGCGGCTTCGCGCTCTGCAGGACCGCGGCGGTCTGCTTGGCCGAGGCGATCGACTTCTGCGGCGGCTTGACCTTCTTGAACTTGCGCAGGCCGATCAGCCCCAACAGGGCCGCCAGCAGCACGAACCCGCCCGCCACGATCAGGAACGACCACGCCAGGCCCAGGCCCAGGTTGTGAATCCCGTACGCGGCGGCGAAGCTCAGCATCGGCATCGTGAACAGGAGCAGCGCGCCCGCGACGATGAACGCCACGCTGCCGATCACCCCGCGCTTGACGTCCTGGCGCACTTCCGCCTTGGCCAGGGCGATCTCGTCGTGCACCAGCGCGGACATCTCGGCGGTCGCCGTGGCGACCAACTGCCCGATGCTGCGGTCGGCACTGGCCACGTAGTTGCCGGGGTCGCTCATCCCTGACTCCCTCTCCGTCTTCGACACATCCGATGTCAGATCATGCCGGACTGTTCGGCTTGTCGCGCGCTGCCCCCGCCCGTTCGGCGAGACGGAGGTGCTCGGCCGCCTTCCGCTCGTGGATGGCGGCCATCCGCAAGTGGTACTCGGGATCGTCCTGCTCGTAGACGTCCGGCACCCCGGACGCGTCCTCGTCCCGCTCCTCGGCCTCCCACAGCGCCTGGTACTTGCGTACCCGCAGGCGGAGAAGTACACAGGCGAACAGCGCCGCGATCAGCGAGCCCATGAGGACGGCGGCCTTGATCTCGTTCACCGTCTCCGTGTCGCCCTCGAAGGCGAGCTCGCCGATGAGCAGGGAGACGGTGAAGCCGATGCCGGCGAGCGAGGCGACGGCGAAGACGTCCGCCCAGGCCAGGTCCTTGTTCAGCTCCGCCTTGGTGAAGCGGGCGGCGAGGTAGGTGCCGCCGAAGATGCCGACCGCCTTGCCCACGACGAGTCCGAGCACGACGCCGAGCGTCTCCGGGCGGGTGAAGACGCCCGCCAGCGCCTCCCCCTTCAGGGAGACCCCGGCCGCGAACAGGGCGAACAGCGGGACCGCGACCCCGGCCGACAGCGGACGCACCAGGTGCTCGATGCGCTCACCGGGGGAGTGCGCCTCGCCCTCGCGCCGGGTGCAGCGCAGCATCAGGCCCATCGCGACGCCGGCGATGGTGGCGTGGACGCCGCTGTTGTACATCAGGCCCCAGACGACCAGGGCGAGCGGTACGTAGACGTACCAGCCCCGGACGCCGAAACGCAGGAGGAGGTGGAAGGCCACCAGACCGGCGACGGCCCCGCCGAGCGCCAGGAAGTCCAGGTCGGAGGTGAAGAACACCGCGATGATGAGGATGGCGAAGAGGTCGTCGACCACGGCCAGGGTCAGCAGGAACGCCCGCAGCGCCGAGGGCAGCGACGTGCCGATCACCGCGAGGACGGCCAGCGCGAAGGCGATGTCGGTGGCCGTGGGCACGGCCCAGCCGGCCATCGAGCCGCCGCCGACGCCCACGGTCAGGGCGTAGACCAGGGCGGGTGCCACCATGCCGCACAGCGCCGCCACCACGGGGAGGGCGGCCGCTTTCGGGTCCCTCAGTTCGCCCGCGACCAGCTCGCGCTTGAGTTCGACGCCGGCGACGAAGAAGAAGACGGCGAGCAGCCCGTCCGCGGCCCAGTGCGCCACCGAGAGGTCCAGCCCGAGGGCGCCGGGGCCGAAGTGGAAGTGGCTGACCGATGCGTAACTGTCGCTGAACGTGTTCGCCCAGAGCAGCGCCACGACCGCCGCGACGAGCAGGAGGACGCCGCCGACCGTCTCGGTCCGCAGCGCTTCGGCCACGTAGGTGCGCTCGGGGAGGGAGAGCCTGCCGAGCACGGTGCGGCGGTGCGGGGGCGGTGCGGGGTTGGACGCGGCCACGAGAGGGACCTCCGGGTCGGTACGGCGAAGCAGGCGGACAAGGCATGGCTGATGCACATGCCGACCAGACTTCCCGGCGCCCCTGTGGGATCTCTATGACGTTGTGGCTGCGGTGGGTCCACCCTACCTGGGGGTTCTCGCCCTGCGCGGTGAGCGCCCGATTCGACGATCTTCGCCTGGGACGCCGACGGGGCGCCCGGCGGTGTGCCGGGCGCCCCGTCGGAGCCGTACGGGCTCTCTCTCCGCGGTGTCGGTCCTCGGCGGAGTCCGCGCGCGTCAACCCTCGGAGGACGTCGCACCCTCGGAGGACGTCGCACCCTCGGAGGGTGTCGGTCCTCCGAGGGTGTCGGTCCACGGAGAGTGTCAGTCCTCGGAGGAGGAGGACGGCAACTGGGTGGTGATCAGGTCCATCACCGAGGAGTCGGTGAGCGTGGTGACGTCTCCCAGCTCGCGGTTCTCGGCGACGTCGCGCAGCAGACGGCGCATGATCTTGCCGGACCGGGTCTTCGGCAGCTCGGCGACCGGCAGCACCCGCTTGGGCTTCGCGATCGGGCCGAGCGTCGCTCCGACGTGGTTGCGCAGGTCGGCGACCAGCTCCTCGGAGGCGGACGCCGTACCCCGCAGGATCACGAACGCCACGATGGCCTGGCCGGTCGTCTCGTCGGCCGCGCCGACCACGGCGGCCTCGGCCACCGAGGGGTGGGAGACCAGGGCGGACTCGACCTCGGTGGTGGAGATGTTGTGCCCCGAGACGAGCATCACGTCATCGACCCGGCCGAGCAGCCAGATGTCGCCGTCCTCGTCCTTCTTGGCGCCGTCGCCCGCGAAGTACTTGCCCGCGAAACGCGACCAGTAGGTGTCGATGAACCGCTGGTCGTCGCCCCAGATGGTGCGCAGCATCGACGGCCACGGCTCGGTGAGGACGAGGTAGCCGCCCCCGCCGTCGGGCACCTCGTTCGCCTCGTCGTCCACGACGGTGGCGGAGATGCCCGGCAGCGCGCGCTGGGCGCTCCCCGGCTTGGCCGCCGTGACGCCGGGCAGCGGGGAGATCATCATCGCGCCGGTCTCGGTCTGCCACCAGGTGTCCACGACGGGACACTTGTCGGCGCCGATGTTCTTCCGGTACCACATCCACGCCTCGGGGTTGATCGGCTCGCCCACCGACCCGAGAACGCGCAGCGAGGACAGGTCGAACTTGGCGGGGATGTCGTCCCCCCACTTCATGAACGTGCGGATCGCGGTCGGCGCCGTGTAGAGGATCGTGACGCCGTACTTCTGCACGATCTCCCAGAAGCGCCCCTGGTGCGGCGTGTCGGGCGTGCCCTCGTACATGACCTGGGTCGCGCCGTTGGCCAGCGGCCCGTAGACGATGTACGAGTGCCCGGTCACCCAGCCGATGTCGGCGGTGCACCAGTAGACGTCGGTCTCCGGCTTGAGGTCGAAGACCGCGTGGTGGGTGTAGGCCGCCTGGGTGAGGTAGCCGCCGGAGGTGTGCAGGATGCCCTTGGGCTTCCCCGTCGTGCCGGAGGTGTAGAGGATGAAGAGCGGCTGCTCCGCCTCGAAGGCCTCGGGGGCGTGCTCGGCGGACTGCCGGGCGGTGATCTCGTGCCACCAGACGTCGCGGCCCTCGGTCCACGCGGTGTCCTGCCCGGTGCGGCGGACCACGAGGACGTGCTCGACGCTGTCGATACGGGACACGGCGTCGTCGACCGCGGGCTTGAGCGCGGAGGGCTTGCCGCGCCGGTAACCGCCGTCCGCCGTGATCACGACCTTGGCGTCCGCGTCCTGGATGCGGGTGGCGATGGCGTCGGCGGAGAAGCCGCCGAAGACCACGGAGTGCGCGGCGCCGATACGGGCGCACGCCAGCATCGCCACGGCCGCCTCGGGGATCATCGGCAGATAGACGGCGACCCGGTCGCCCTTGCCGACTCCCAGCTCCGTGAGGGCGTTGGCGGCGCGCGAGACCTCGTCCTTCAGCTCGGCGTAGGTGATCGAGCGGCTGTCGCCGGGCTCGCCCTCGAAGTGGATGGCGACCCGGTCTCCGTTGCCCGCCTCGACGTGGCGGTCCACGCAGTTGTACGCGACGTTCAGCTCGCCGTCCGCGAACCACTTCGCGAAAGGCGGATTGCTCCAGTCGAGGGTCTCGGTCGGTTCGGTGACCCATGTCAGGCGGCGGGCCTGCTCGGCCCAGAAGCCCAACCGGTCCGCCTCGGCCTGCTCGTACGCCTCTGCGGTGACGTTGGCGTTGGCGGCCAGCTCGGCAGGCGGAGCGAACTTCCGCTCTTCCCGAAGCAGGTTGGCCAGGCTTTCGTTGCTCACGACTTCTCCCAGTCCCAGGGTGTCCGTTGTGTCCCGAGGCATAGCTCATCAGGCGCGAGGCCGGGTGACAAGGGTCTGCCGGGAATTGGTTTAGACCTGTGTCTTCCTGTATGGAGACATGATCCCGTTCGGCTCTCCGGGGCCGCCCCGCGACGCGTGCCGCGCGGAGTCCGCGTCCCCCGATGAGGGCGTGGAGCGGGCACATCGGGTGCCACGGATGTGAGGCGCGTCCGGTTCAGGTCGGCACGGCTGGTCCCGGCGCGTGGGTGGGACTCTTCGTTTCGGCCAGGTCGTCTGCCCCGACCGCACCTCCCTGGCGTGGGGGCGGGTTGTCTGCCTGGCGTGACGTGGGCTCCGTGCGGTGGGTGGATGCCGCTTGGCCGGGCGCATGTCGCGCGGGGGGGGGGGTGTCTCTATGTCCTTCGTCAAGGACGTGGTGCCTGGTATGGGGCTGTTTGGGGTGGTCATGCGGTGAGGGTGACGGTGGGGGTTCTGGA
>NZ_JBVJCD010000003.1:219296-224487 GCF_055588985.1 Streptomyces sp. NPDC041970 | reverse complement strand
ATAGCCACAAGAAAAGACAGAACGCACACACACACACCACCACCACAACCCCCCCCCCCCCCCCCCCCCCCCCCCCCCCCCCCCCCCCCCCCCCCCCCCCCCCCCCCGCCGTGCGGCCGGAGGCGGTGGGCGTCGCCGCTCATCGCCTCCGGTGGGGTCGTCGGCCGGGAGGACCGACTCAGCGCTCGGCGTCGCCGTTGATGAACCGCTCGACGTTCTCGCGGGCCTCGTCGTCGAAGTACTGCACGGGAGGGCTCTTCATGAAGTAGCTGCTGGCCGAGAGGATCGGGCCGCCGATGCCGCGGTCCTTGGCGATCTTCGCGGCGCGGACGGCGTCGATGATGACGCCGGCCGAGTTCGGGGAGTCCCACACCTCGAGCTTGTACTCGAGGTTCAGCGGGACGTCGCCGAACGCGCGGCCTTCGAGGCGCACGTACGCCCACTTGCGGTCGTCCAGCCAGGCCACATAGTCCGAGGGGCCGATGTGGACGTTGTCCGCACCGAGCTCGCGGTCGCGGATCTGCGAGGTGACGGCCTGCGTCTTGGAGATCTTCTTGGACTCCAGCCGCTCCCGCTCCAGCATGTTCTTGAAGTCCATGTTGCCGCCGACGTTGAGCTGCATCGTGCGGTCCAGGATGACGCCCCGGTCCTCGAAGAGCTTCGCCATCACGCGGTGCGTGATGGTGGCGCCCACCTGGGACTTGATGTCGTCGCCGACGATCGGGACACCGGCCTCGGTGAACTTGTCCGCCCACTCCTTGGTGCCGGCGATGAAGACCGGGAGGGCGTTGACGAAGGCGACCTTGGCGTCGATGGCGCACTGGGCGTAGAACTTCGCCGCGACCTCGGAGCCGACGGGCAGGTAGCAGACGAGGACGTCGACCTGCTGGTCCTTGAGGACCTGGACGATGTCGACCGGGGCGTCCGCGGACTCCTCGATCGTCTCGCGGTAGTACTTGCCCAGACCGTCGTGGGTGTGGCCGCGCTGGACGGTCACACCCGTGTGCGGCACGTCCGCGATCTTGATGGTGTTGTTCTCGCTGGCGCCGATGGCGTCCGCGAGGTCGAGGCCGACCTTCTTCGCGTCGACGTCGAAGGCGGCGACGAACTCGACGTCGCTGACGTGGTAATCGCCGAACTGGACGTGCATCAGGCCGGGCACCTTGCCGGCCGGATCGGCGTCCTTGTAGTACTCGACGCCCTGCACCAGCGAGGCGGCGCAGTTGCCCACGCCTACGATGGCTACGCGAACCGAACCCATTCCGGTTGCTCCCTGTGTGATCGGTGTTTCCGATGAAGTCCCCGCGGAGTGCGACGACTTCACTTGGCGGTGTCGTCGGACGGGTCCGGCGGGGTGTCGTCCCGGCGCCGGGGCAGGCCGCCCGTCTCTCCTGGTGTGTCCTGACGAGCGGAGCCCTCGGGCGCGGACCGTCGCCGGTCCCGTCCCGACCGCTCGCTCTCGATGAGCTCGTTCAGCCAGCGCACTTCGCGCTCCACGGACTCCATGCCGTGCCGCTGCAGCTCAAGTGTGTAGTCGTCGAGTCGTTCCCGCGTGCGTGCGAGGGAGGCGCGCATCTTCTCCAGGCGCTCCTCCAGCCGGCTGCGCCTGCCCTCCAGGACCCGCATCCGCACTTCTCGTTCGGTCTGGCCGAAGAAGGCGAAGCGCGCCGCGAAGTGCTCGTCCTCCCAGGCGTCCGGACCGGTGTGCGAGAGCAGCTCCTCGAAGTGCTCCTTCCCTGCCGCCGTCAACCGGTAGACGATCTTCGCCCGGCGTCCGGTGAGGGAGGAGGCGGGCGTCGATTCCACCGGCGGGCCGGCCGGCTCCTCGATCAACCAGCCGTTGGCGACCAGCGTCTTGAGGCAGGGGTAGAGGGTCCCGTAGCTGAACGCACGGAAGATCCCCAACGAGGTGTTGAGGCGTTTGCGCAGCTCATAGCCGTGCATCGGGGACTCACGGAGCAGGCCGAGGACGGCGAACTCCAGGATGCCGGAGCGTCGGCTCACTGTCGCCTCCTTCTTCTCCCGCTGCTCTTGCGAGTCCGGTCCGCCGGGCCCACGGAGGTGCTTATGCCGTGCTGATGTATCGACTCGATACATCAGCACGATAGATCGGTCCTTCCGGTTCGACAAGGGTGACCTTCGTGAACGGCGTCACATCGGTAATTCGCCGCGTTCGACTTGCCTGGTTTGGGGTGAAGTTCGGCGCTAGGTGGGTTTTGACCGTGCGTAGTCTGTGCGCCATGCAGACCACCGGGAACCGCGAGGCGCCATCACGCGTCAGTCATCGCGGACGACCGGGTGTTCTGCGGATGAGCCTTCCGCTGCGGCTCGTCCGTCATTCGGGGGGACCGGATCTCAACTGCCGCTTCCAGGCGCTCTCGCCTGCCCTAGGAGTAGTCGTTCCATGAGCGAGCACCGTCGCAAATCGCCTCAGCCACAGGGTGGCGGGCGGGCCGCGGCCAGAAGAGCCGCCCAGCAGTCGACCGGACGCCGGGCGGTCCCGTCACGCAGGGCAACGTCCGCGTCACCTTCCGGGGCGGACGGTGAGGAACGCCCGTACAGCAGCCGTGCCGAAGCCCGCCGTGCGGCGCAGCGGGGCGGCAGGCGCAGGGGGCGGGACACCGGGGGGCCCGGCAAGAAGCGCCTGGTCGACTACCCGCGCCACGGCCGGTACGGATTCCGCCGCTGGATCCCCTCGTGGAAGCTGGTGTCGGGCGTCGGGCTCGGCTTCTTCGCGCTGCTCATGATCGTGGGGGGCATCTCGTACGCCCTGGTGACCAAGCCGAACATCAACGAGGCGGCTCAGGCGCAGAACAACGTCTACCTGTGGGCCGACGGCTCGCAGATGGTGGCGACCGGTGGGGTGGTGAACCGCCAGGAGATCAAGTTCGCGCAGATCCCGGTGGCGATGCGCAACGCCGTGATCTCGGCCGAGAACAAGAGCTTCGAGACGGACCGCGGCATCGACCCGGTGGGCATCGGCCGTGCGCTGTTCAACATGGCGACCGGCGGTGAGACCCAGGGCGGGTCGACGATCACCCAGCAGTACGTCAAGAACTCCCGGCTCTCGCAGGACCAGACGCTGACCCGGAAGTTCAAGGAGCTCTTCATCACGCTCAAGGTCGGCGGCGAGATGAAGAAGGACGAGGTGATGGCGGGTTACCTCAACGTCTCGTACTACGGGCGCGGGGCGTCCGGGCTGCAGGCGGCGGCGCGTACGTACTACGGCAAGGACGCCACCGAGCTGGACCCCAGCGAGTGCGCGTTCCTCGCCACACTGCTCAAGGGCGCGAGCTACTACGACCCGGCCGGCGCCCCCGAGATCGACCCCAAGAACGCCACCCGTGAGAAGAACACCAAGCGGGCCAAGGCGCGTTGGAAGTGGATCCTCGACGAGCAGGTCAAGGACAAGCGGATGACGGCGGAGGAGCGGGCCAAGTACACCGAGTTCCCCATGCCCCATCCGCCGAAGACGGACGCCAAGCTGGGCGGTCAGACCGGTTACCTGGTGGACCTCGCCAAGAAGTACTTCCTCGCCAACAACGACAAGGGCATCGACGCCGAGGATCTCGAACTGGGCGGGTTCGAGATCAGGACGACCTTCCGGGAAGCCCAGGTGAAGCAGCTCTCCGCGGCGGTGGACAAGGTCTACAAGGCCAAGATCCGCCCCGAGGAGCGGCCCAAGACGGACACGCACGTCGAGTTCGGCGGCGCCTCGGTGGACGCGAAGACCGGGGCCATCATCGCCACGTACGGCGGCCAGGACGCGACCACGCACTTCACGAACAACGCGGACGCGACCGGCGCCCAGGTCGGTTCGACGTTCAAGCCCTTCGTGCTGGCCGCGGCGATGGAGTACGGCGTGCGCGACCCGAACCTCGGGCCGCAGCAGTCCAACTCCCAGCGCACCCAGGTCTCCCCGGAGAGCATCTACAACGGCGACAACAAGCTCCGCATCAGGGACTACACCGGCAAGGTCTGGAAGGACGAGAACGACAACGAGTGGCTCCAGACGAACGACGGCGCCGCCGACTACGGAGACATCGACCTGCGGTACGCCATGGAGCAGTCCGCCAACTCCCCGTTCGTGCAGCTCGGCATGGACGTCGGGACGGACAAGGTCAAGGATGTCGCCGTGAAGGCCGGGCTGAAGGACGACGCCTTCATGGCCAACTCCACCGTGCCGTCGTTCTCCATCGGCACCTCCTCGCCCAGCGCCATCCGCATGGCGGGCGCCTACGCCACCTTCGCCACGAGCGGCCAGCAGAACGACACGTACTCGGTGACCGAGGTCAAGCGGGAAGGCGAGGTCGTCTTCCGGCATGAGAGGAAGCCCGAGCGCGCCTTCAGCCCGGCCATCGCCGACAACGTCACGGACGTGCTGAAGAACGTCGTGGAGAAGGGGACCGGCAAGCCCGCCCGGCTCGACGGCCGGCAGGCCGCGGGCAAGACCGGTACCACGGACGGCAACCGGTCCGCCTGGTTCGTCGGCTACACCCCGCAGATCTCGACGGCGATCAGCATGTTCCGGCTCGACGACGACGAGAAGAACACCAAGCGCGAGTTCGAGATGATGTTCGGCACCGGTGGCGAGAAGAAGATCCACGGAAACTCGTTCCCGGCCTCCATCTGGCACGACTACATGACGGTGGCGATGAAGGGCATGAAGGCCGTCCCCTTCCCGAAGCCGCAGGATCTCGGCGAGGCCGTGTGGGGCGGCGGTGCGGTCAGCCCCAGCCCGACGCCCAGCCCCACCCCGGTGGAGGAGCCGTCCGAGGAGACGTCCCCGACGCCGACGCCGACCACCGCGAGCCCCACCACCCCGACGCCGACTCCCACGCCGACGCCGACGCCGACCAAGACCTGCGGCGTCATCGACTGGGAGTGCCAGAGCGCCGACGGCGGTGCGAACGCCGGCGGTGACGGCGGCGCCGACAACGGCGGAGGCGACAACGGCGGAGGCGACGGCGGCCAGGACGGTGGCGCGGGCGACGACGGCGGCGGCGGGCCCGGCGGGCCGAGCGGCAACCCCGGAGGCGGCAACTCCATCTGGGGCTCCGGCTGACGGCCGCCCCCGGCCCGTGACGGGCAGCTCCACCACCGCGGGGGGGGGGGGGGGGGGGGGGGGGGGGGGGGGGGGGGGGGGGGGGGGGGGGGGGGGGGGGGGGGGGGGGTGGTAGGGCGGGGTGGT